>JAJXZM010000489.1 GCA_021780055.1 Acidobacteriota bacterium | reverse complement strand
ATTATGGCGGAGGGAGAGGGATTCGAACCCCCGAGCCCCTTTCGGGGCTAACGGTTTTCAAGACCGCCGGTTTCAACCGCTCACCCATCCCTCCGGTAAGCGATATTTTAACTTACAAAGACTTTTCGTTACCGTCAATCTGACAGTTTGCTAGGCCGCGTGCGGCTGGTGAAGCGGGTCTCGCTGGCGGCAGGGCCGCTTGGGGCTGAATCCTTATTGCTAACTCAACATAAAATGTTAGAGATAGGCCGTCGCGGGGTCGTGCGGTTGCCCATGCCGTTCCACCGGAGTAAAATAGAAGTGTTTTGCGGGGGACTCGTTGCCCAACTTTCCAAACCGCGGGTCGCTGAAGGGCTGAGATGACAGCGTAAGCGATCTTCCAATAAAGGGATCTGCCATAGGCGGCAGTTGCCGATCGTTTCTCCAAGAGAATCTCAGGTGTATGGAAGTGAATCCAATGGCGGAATCACCCACACATAATCTTACGAGCGGTCAACCCCCGCGCGTAGTGATCGAAAACGTGCATCCGGAGATTGACGGCGGCCGGTTTCCCATCAAGCGTGTTGTGGGCGAACGCGTAGTGGTGACTGCGGATATATTCGCTGACGGCCACGATGCCGTTTCCGCGGCGCTTCGCTTCACGCGTGTTGGAGACACTCTATGGCTTGAGACGCCGATGACTCCGGAGGTAAACGACCGTTGGCACGGCAGTTTCACTGTGCTGGAAGTCGGACAGTATGCTTATACGCTGCAGGCTTGGGTTGACCTTTTTGAGTCGTGGAGGAGCGGTTTCATAAAGAAGGTGGACGCGGACCAGGATGTTTCGGTCGATATTCTGATTGGGGCAAGGCTCGTGGAACAGGGAGCGCGCCGTGCTGCGAATGACAGCGCAAAGCAACTGGCGGTTTACGCGGCATCCCTGCGAATGAAGGGCGGCCACAGACTTTCCGATGCTATAGCAACCGCGAAGGATGAGAATCTTGCCCGATTGATGGCGCTGCATCCGGACCGCAGCCTGGCGGCAAGCTACAAGAAGACACTGCTGGTAGAAGTCGACCGCGAGAGAGCTGGTTTCAGTGCCTGGTACGAAATGTTTCCGCGGTCATGCGGGCCGGAGGCGGACCAGCATGGTAGTTTTCAGGACTGCATTAAACGATTGCCCTATGTGGCCGAGATGGGCTTTGACGTGCTCTACCTGCCGCCCATCCACCCTATAGGCAGGAAAAATCGGAAGGGAAAGAACAACCACCCGGTTTCCACTGGGTATGACATTGGCAGCCCGTGGGCGATTGGTGCCACGGAAGGCGGCCACAAATCAACCCACCCAAAACTGGGGACGCTTGAGGATTTTCAACAACTTGTCGAGGCCGCCCGGGAAATAGGTCTTGAGGTAGCGCTGGATATTGCTTTCCAGTGCACCCCGGACCACCCCTATGTAAAAGAACACCCGGAGTGGTTCCGCTGGCGCCCGGATGGTACCGTACAGTACGCCGAAAATCCTCCGAAAAAATACGAAGATATTTATCCTCTAAATTTTGAGAATCCCAAGTGGCGTGATTTGTGGGAGGAACTGAAAAATGTAATGATCTTCTGGGCTCAGCAGGGAGTCCGCATCTTTCGTGTGGACAATCCTCACACAAAACCCTTTGAGTTCTGGGAATGGGCGCTCCGGGAAGTCAAAAAACGGTATCCCGACGTTATTTTTCTGGCGGAGGCGTTCACTCGGCCAAAAGTCATGTATCATCTGGCAAAGCTGGGATTTACGCAGTCTTACACGTACTTTGCCTGGCGCAACACGAAGTGGGAGTTGGTACAGTACTTTACCGAATTGACCCAGACCGAGGTTCGTGAATTTTTCCGTCCCAACCTGTGGCCCAATACTCCAGACATTCTTACGGAATACCTGCAATCGGGCGGCAGGTCGGCGTTCATGAGCCGGCTGATTCTTGCCGCGACCTTAGGTGCGAGTTACGGCATCTATGGCCCGGCTTTCGAGCTATGTGAAAATCAACCTTTGCGCCCAGGCAGCGAGGAGTATCTTTATTCCGAGAAGTACGAAATCAAGAACTGGGACCTGGAGCGGCCGGATAGTCTGAAGGGGCTGCTCGCGCAAGTTAACCAGATCCGTCGCACGAATCCCGCGCTTGCCACTAACGAGCGCTTGCGTTTTCACGCAACGGATAACAGCCAGTTGATCGCCTACAGCAAGACAACTGAGGACCTTGCCAATATCATACTGGTTGTCGTTAACCTTGACCCGCATTACACGCAGTCGGGCTGGATTGATCTGCCGCTTGATGATTGGGGACTCGATCCTCACCAGTCTTTCCAGGCGCACGACCTGCTTACCGGGAGTCGTTATTTATGGCAGGGGACAAGGAACTATGTGGAATTAAACCCGCATGTCCTGCCCGCGCACATCTTCCGGGTTCGGCGTCACGTCCGGAGCGAGCTTGAATTTGACTATTTCATGTAACGCATCTAGCCGTTGCGAGTGCGGTGTTTGGTCGCAGTCGGTCTCAGCAGAAATTGGGATTTGTTACCTTGAAGGTAGGAACAACATTGCGAAACCTGCGGCAATTGGCGGCCGCTTATGGCGTCCGGCCTTCATATCAGAACATTCTGGATGGGCGGCGTCGACAGGCGTCTGCTGAAGTGCTGGTAACTATACTTCGGGCGTTGGGAGCACCTCTGACTCGTCCGGAGGAGGCATCACGCGCTTTCAGGGAACGTCGCCAGCAGATATTTCGCCGGGGCCCGGAGCCCGTCGCGGTTGCGTGGGACGGGCGTCGTGGACGTATTCATCTTCGTCTTCCCGCTGGGCAAGGGGTTCGGTCGTGGAGTTGCAGTTTAAGGCTTGAGGGCGGAGAAGAGCACAACTGGGAAATCAATCCGGGCCGCACGGACCCATCCTTGCAAGCGATGAAGGTCAGCGTAGAGGGTAGCCCGTATTGGGAAATGGACATGCGGTTGCCAGGCTCTTTACCCCTTGGCTATCACACGCTGGAGATCGAAGCTGGGAAGTATCATTACGAGTCTCTTGTGATCTCAGCGCCGTGT
>JAJXZM010000067.1 GCA_021780055.1 Acidobacteriota bacterium | reverse complement strand
TTGACGCGTATTCCGATCAGGAATGATATGGTCAGTGCCCAGATCGCGGCCCAAAACGACCCGGCCGCCAAAGCGCGATATACGCAACAAAAAGCCATGGCAAACGCAATCCAGCGGCAGTTTGGATTGACTGACGACACAGACCAAGCTCGGCTTGCAGCATGGGCTGTGGCCGGAACCAAACTTGGTACAGGAGGAGCGATGGCGGAAGCTCTGGACCAGCATTTTAACGGGGAGCCAACCAGTTATGAGATGGGCGCTGCGGGTGAGGCTGTTCAACAGGAGGTTCATAATGTGGGGGGTAGCACCTTTGATACAGTTGCTTCAGGAACGCCGGGTGGCGGTGAACATAAACCAGATCACAAACTCGTGATTCCGGCGAGCCATACAGGTCACGGTGGACATCATGGTGGAGTGCATCAGAAATCTGGCGGCCATGACATGCCAAATGCCAGCGACTTGACGCCTCCTCCAGTACCGGCGGCAACAGGCGGTGATCCAGCCATGCCTGACGCGCCGACGTTTACTCAAGCAGAAAAGGGCAAGCAGGCAGAAGACCGAACAAAACTTCAGGCAGAAGCAGACGAACGTGCTAAAAAGGAGGGACAGGGAACGGTTGCCAAGACTGAAGTGGTGAGCCCTATGACCACAGGGATGAGGGCGGCAGAAGCGGTGTCACCAAATACCATATCGAACAAGGACGGCGGGAACTTTGACTCAAGCAAGTAAAGCGTTCATACAATCTCCGTTTTAATATGAATCAGGGATATTATAGCCGGGTTCGCATGGGTCAAAAGAATTGCATTCTATCGGTTCCGAATCCGCCGCCCCCACTTTGATTTTCTCAACCAGGTGCGGTTTGGCCAACATCAACAGAAACCAGGTATATCCTAGTCCGCCAAGCACAAACTCAACAACTCCAGCCATAATTGACTGGTGGATGGCATAGTGCAAGACAGTCACAATAACGGCGACAAATATCCATAACCGGATGATCGAGTTCGCGTTGAACTTAAAAACATACGGTGGCTTTGCTGCAAGCGTGGACAAGGCTCCCGTCTTGGGTCCGGCGGCGGTAACCTTTTCAAACTTGTTCTTCGTTTTCACTTCCTCCGTCAATCCTTCCCGCTTCCAGTTCGGCAACCATTCTTTCGGTTTCCTCGTCACAAGGCTTTCCTTGTTCTGCATACCCAAACCAGTCAAACTGGTAGATGGTTTCCAGTGCGACTTCCCTGATGTCCCGTGCGACAGCATCACTTTCCTTCAGGTTCTCTCTGAACGTGAAGGTGAATGAGCATAAGTTCGCCTTGGAGCCATAATAGACCCGTTCGACATGACCGGCCAGCCCGCGTTGTGCGAGCAGTTCGCAGAGCTGGGTCATTTCGGCAATTTCTCTGGGGATATTGGATCGGCTGGCGATGGAAATACCATGGACAGCGAGCGTGTCCGTAGGGTGTGATGGCGTGGCGGTGATCATTTTTCTTCCTTTCGGCGTTTTCGCGGAACTCCGGATCGTCGATGCCCGTATCGGGCATCTTGAGTTCCCATCCTTGGAGAATACGTGCGGTCGCCCGATCGCCGAACAGTAAAACATCAGGGAAAAGGCTGCCGCCTTCAGCGCTAATAGTCTGCTCGCCGCCGGCGTCCTGGATCGAGCGATTGTGACGTATAGCTAGTTGCTTCAGGTGGCCGATCAGGTCGATTGCCCAAGACCGCTCGTTGTAGTTTGTTGTAGCGCAATTCATATCGCTTGCCTTTCGGCTTCTTGGATTACGAGATTGACATCGACCATGCCGCGTCGATTAGGCTGGCCAGCCCGTGCAGCAGGTTGGAGCGCTGAGAATAGCGGTGGGGGAGGTTCGTTCGCATTCATGGATTCTTCGACCTCCGTGAGCCGTTGCTTTGCAACTTTCATGTAGTCGATGCGATTTTGCTTGAAGAGGTGAACTTCCTCGTTCTTCTCGATTCCGATGAAGCGCCGCCCTTCAAGTGCGGCGGCGACAAGAAAGCTGCCACTTCCAAATGCATTATCTAGCACAACATCGCCTTCCCCCGTAAACATGCGGATGAGATAGCGAGCCAGGGCTACCGGCTTTTGTGTAGGATGCCAGACGCGTCCCCCCGATTCGCTCTCTGCAGTCTTGCAATAGAGCGTATCGGTGGGATACCGGTCCCCATCGCTCTTGACCTGCACAGGGCGAAAATCGCCGTAACTCCCCGTGTATTGAGCCTTCCGCGTGCCTTTATTGTAAGGCTCCCCCTTGGACATCACGGGCCTGTAGTGGGGCTGACTACCGTAGAAAACGCAAATATCCTCGTGCTGGCGCAGAGGTTGTCGGCGCGCATTTAGGAAGTTGGTTGGTTTGCTCTTCACCCAGACAAATTTATAACGGAACCAATTTTCTTTGCTTAGGATGAGGCGCGCCGTAAAAATGCCCTGTGATGTTAGGGCGATCACGCCGTTTGGCTTGATGATGCGCTGATAATGGTCCCATAACTTGTCAAGTGGAATTACGCTATCCCACTTGTTTTGTGTCGTGCCATAAGGCAAGTCGCAGAGGATCATATCGACCGAGGCGTCGTCAAATCCCCGCATCACCTCTAGGCAATCACCATTGAAAAGCTGACCTCCGAGATATTTCATTTGAAGAACTCGGCGCTACGCATTGTTATCTCCTCTCGGCGCTCGCCGCCTTGCAGTTGTCGCGGCGAACAGGCTGCCCTGTCTACCATCGAGGTGTTGTTTCGCGAAAGAGCGCATGAATTCACGAAGGACATCGGATGCCTGTAGGTTCTCCGCCCGGCAAGCGTCGGTGAACGAAGCGTGAAGCTCCTTCTCGACCCGAATGCGAATGTTGGCGTCTTTCATGACGCCAAGTCTAGCACGTGAATACACACGTGTGTATCCATTTCGGCTGGTTCTCCACGTGCAATCGGCAAGATTTCGGCGCGTGTAATCGGTCAGATCGTCGCGTAAGTCCTAAGACTTGCGACACGTGGCGGGGTGCCCGGTTTCCCTCGCTCTAGCGTGTCGCGGGTTTTAGTCGCAGACTGTCACGACT
>JAJXZM010000061.1 GCA_021780055.1 Acidobacteriota bacterium | reverse complement strand
TACTTCAATCTGCCGCAGCAGATTCACGATCTGCTCCGGCTTGTATCGTTTTATCGGCATACCAGCGTTCCTCCAGAGTGGATTCTCGCTCACTCCCGCTGGTACAAAAAACGCCAGTCACGTCAATTGCGCTTGGTTCGGATTCAATTAGTTGAAGACACGCCGCTGGTTGGTGTTGAAGGCGTTTGAGCACGGGCCCGGCGCCCTCAGCCCATATTAACCCGTTACACAATTACCAGGAACATAGACTGCGGGATTCAACTCCTGGCCCGTCCACAGGTGCACCATGTCGTTGCCCAAGTAGCTCGCTTTCAAAACCCAGCTTGACCCCAGCTGTTTTTGAATCGTTAGGTTCCATTGTTGCATGTAGGTATTGTGGACGTGCAGTGGAACGGTCTCGTAATATGAATACTTCGGGTATGGCGTTGTGGCATTCTGCACAGTTGGAAATGGGCTTCCGCCAGCATAGTAGCTCCAGGGATTCGCGAATTGATTCTGTGCCCCCAGTGGAGGGATGACAACGACGCTTTCGCCCCACAGCGGTTCCCCTGCGTAGTTGTAGTAAAAAAGCGTTTGAGGCATATCGTAGAAGATTCCCCACGCCGCTCGAATGACCGTCTTGCCGTTGCCTGTGGGGTCCCACGCCAATCCAAAACGCGGCGCCCAATCGTTCCACGTTGTATAGTTTGGCCGCCCGCCGGTTTGGAATCCTGCATCGCCCGGATACAACGTTCCGGCGGGAGCGAACGGCAGCTGCGCAAGGGTCACTGGTGGGAGCAGAAGAGGATGCAGGGAGCGAGAGCGTCGCAGATGGTCTTCAGCTCGCGAAGCTCGGCAGTGGTGAAATCCGGGCCGGCTTCCGCGGCGGTGGCCGCCTTTCGGGAAACCTGCACAACGCCGATGACGCGGCCGCCCAGCAGGATCGGGGAACTCATGATTTTCTGAATCGGCGCGCCCCGCAACTGTTCAGAGATCCGCACCGCTTCGAAGACCGATGCATGAGGAACTATGGAAAAGTGATTGATGATTTCGGCCCGCCGATCGCGCGCGGTGCGGGCTGCCAACGAGGTAGCTCCAGACAAGGGAATCTCGCCAATCTGGCGCAGGTTATCCGGAGCGAGAAAGCGCAAGGAGCGCTCGTCAGACGTCAACCCAAGAATGGCTACTTCGTGCATGTGAACGTCAAAATTCTTGCTGATAAGCTCCACCGCGCGGTTGAGTCGGACGATTTCGCCTTCCTCTCCCTTGCGCGCGAGTTCCTGCACCCACTTTTTCAGATCCCCGATGCTTTCACTGGTGGCAGTCATGTCCGGGTCGAATCCAAGAATTTGTATCAGGCCATAGTTTTGCCGATTTTTCCGGTGCAGGGCAGAGTTTTCTTGAGGGTTGTTCGTACCATGCACTCCACGCCGGCTGGGGTGAACGGAATGGCGCGGGCAGAGGTGGCGAGGGGAAGGTAGATGTGCTTTAATATCTCGCCGGCTTTGCAGGCAGTCGAGCATTCCTGGGGGTTGGCGTGCTTTGCGCACTCGCGCCGGCGACCATGGCGTTTGGCCCAGATCGTCAGGAAAGGCCCGGGCGCAGCACGCGGTTCGCAGATATCAGACCCGGCATGCAGGGCAGCGGCCTGTTCAGAAGAAAGTTGAGGAGAGGAACCAGATCATGAAACGCGCGGCAGTTTTGTTCTGCCTGGCCCAATTGGGGATTTTGGCCCCGCTCTGTCTGGCGAGGACAGCGCAGTCTCCCGCAAAATCCACTCAGTCAAGGACGGCAAAGATGACGAACGACCCCGCCTTGTTGCACCCGGCGACGCTCACGGCAAAAGCCCCGGAAGTGTTTGATGTAAAGTTCGAGACGACCAAGGGTGATTTTGATGTTCGCGTCAATCGTTCCTGGGCGCCGATTGGTGCGGACCGATTTTATAATCTGGTCAAGCATGGATTCTTCACGGATGCAGCATTTTTTAGGATTGTCCCTGGGTTCATCGTCCAATTTGGGTTGAGCGCCAATCCGGCTGTCAACCAGGCCTGGCGCTCGGCGAATTTGAAGGATGATCCCGTCACGCAGAGCAACCGGCCCGGCTCCGTTACCTTCGCTACGGCTGGGCCGAATACCCGCACCACGCAGCTATTCATCAATTTCGGCAACAACAACTTTCTGGACAAGCAGGGATTCGCACCCTTCGGCCAGGTGACCTCGGGAATGGATGTGTTGCAGAGATTGTACAGCGGGTATGGCGAGCGTCCCGACCAGGGACACATCACCTCGGAAGGAAAGGCGTACCTGGATAAGAACTTTCCTAAGATTGACAGAATTCTCTCAGCAACGATCGTTTCGCCAGCGCCTGCCTCGCACTGATTTGCGAGGATGCATCCGGGAATGCGCTGAATGGCTCCTGCAGTGACCTGCTTGACTGCAGGTGACGGCACGGCAAAAGCGGTGTGTGCCGGGCGAGGTCGGCCACTAGGTTCGCGGGCCAATCGGGTAAACAGGCACTCGTGAACAGCATGCAAGATGAAAGGCCGGGGATTCCGCCCTGGGGCGGTTTGTGCTTTGACTTTTCTGCATGAGCTTCATCAAGACAGCCGAATGGGATGAGCGGTCTCTCGGTTTGCCGCGAGGGAGATCGGCTGCGCTGAGTGCGACTTTGCCGCTTGCCGGGCTGGCGGGAGTGAAGCTGGCCTTGCAGCTTGCTGGCGCCGCCCATTACGGCTTCTTCCGCGACGAACTCTACTACATGGCTTGCGGCGAGCACCTGGCCTGGGGCTATGTGGACCAGCCGCCGCTCATCGCCGCCCTTGCATGGCTGGTCCGGCATGTTTTCGGCCATTCCCTTTTTTCGCTTCGCCTGCTACCGGCCGTGGCAGGGGCTATTGTAGTTCTGCTGACGGGCCATCTGGCACGGGAGCTAGGTGGAGGGGCTTTTGCGCAGTTACTCGCTGCCACCGGTGTCCTTCTGGCGCCGGCCTACCTGGCTTTTGACAGCTTTTTCTCCATGAACGCCTTCGAGCCGCTTTGGTGGCTTCTGTGCGCGTGGATCGCCGTGCGCGTGATTCGGGGCGGGTCG
>JAJXZM010000429.1 GCA_021780055.1 Acidobacteriota bacterium | reverse complement strand
TGGGACGCCGCAAAAAAGGAACTTCGGATTAAGGTATCGCTGGTGCAGAATTATCCGACCACGCTGACGATTTATACCGCGGGCGCCACGCTCAAGAAACAGCGCGTCGAAGACGCCCGGATCACGGCCCTGGCCCGTGAAGGTGATATTGTCCGGACCACCCTCATCCGGCCGAACAATGGTGAGGTCGAGGCCGTCTTCACGTTCGAATGACACGCCCGGCTGTTTTTGCCAGTTCAGTGTAACCGGGCCGTGCTCGCTTATCCCGGCCTCAGGTTGTTTCAAGCCCCTCGCGGGAATAGAATCAAGATAACGAGAGCAGGTGCGGTTTCATCATAGTTGATAGAGGGAGAGATCTTTGCAGCCGGTTTGCGTGAGCATGGATGGCGCAGTTAGCAGGCTCGAATTCTATCGAGGGACGGAGGAGCACCATGTTCGGACGAAGCATCACGCTGTTCAAGATGTTCGGTTTCGCAGTCAGGGTGGACGCCAGTTGGCTGATCATTGCGGTTCTGATCACGTGGTCCTTCGCAGACTCCGTCTTTCCGCACGCCTTCCCCGGCCTGTCCACTGCTGAATACTGGCTGATGGGGATCTCGGGCGCCCTTCTGCTCTTTGCCTCAATCATCGTTCACGAACTTGCGCATTCGCTGGTTGCGCGGCGGAGCGGCTTGCCCATGAAGGGCATTACGCTTTTTATTTTCGGCGGCGTTGCGGAGATGAACGAGGAGCCCCCGAGCGCAAAGGCGGAATTCCAGATGGCCATCGCCGGGCCGCTCACCAGTGTGGCTGTTGGCGTGGCCTTGTATATCCTGGCGTCAGGCATGCACGGCTTCTGGCCCACGGCCATAACCGGTATGCTCTCCTATCTCGCCTTGATCAATTGGATCCTGGCAGCGTTCAATATGGTTCCGGCGTTTCCGCTGGATGGCGGGCGGGTCCTCCGGTCGCTGCTGTGGTACTGGAAAGGTAACATCTGGCAGGCCACACGCATTGCTTCATCCATCGGGTCAGGCTTTGGGACACTGATGATGATTTACGCCATCGTGCCCCTGTTGCACGGGGACATGATTTCAGCCGTGTGGTGGTTCCTGATCGGGATGTTTCTGCGGAGCGCCGCACAGGGTTCTTTTCAGCAACTCGTCGTACAGAAAATGCTTGAGGGTGAACCTGTCCGGCGGTTCATGAATGCCAACCCCGTTAGCGTGTCGCCCGCAATTTCCCTTGAAGAACTGGTGGAAAACTACATTTATAAGTACCACTACAAGATGTTTCCTGTGATCAGTCCGTCGAATGAACTGCTGGGCTGCATCACAACCAAGGAAGTAAAGGAAGTCCCACGCGAAGAGTGGCCCACGACCAGCGTCCAGGCTGTCATGCGGGCCTATTGCGCAGACGACACCATATCGCCTGATACCGATGCTGTCAAAGCCCTTGCCCAGATGAGAAAATCACAGAACAGCCGCTTGATGGTGGTTGAGGACGGCCGCCTGGTGGCTGTACTTACTTTGAAGGATTTGCTGGACTTCCTCTCGGCCAAATTTGAGATGGAATCAGGTACTTCCAAGCTTCCCCCGGTTTTCCGCACCTAGGATTGTTCCTGCAACGCGGAGTGACGCGTTGTTTCCGCCTGTGCGTGGTCCCTCGTCTTCTTCGCAGATGCCGGTATTTGTCCCCCCAACGAAAGGCATGCCGGATGCCGGCGGCCGTCAGCGGGCCCCAATTTCTTTCCTGGCACAAAATCTCTCTCCAAAATGGCGCGCGTGCCTTATAGTAAACAGCCATCCGAATACCGAAGGGGGAATCGATGCGTTTACTCTCGACTCTGCTTGCAGTTTTGTTTCTGCAGTTTTTCGCGCTGTGCGCAAACCTGCGCGCCCAAATGGTCCAGGATTTTAATCCGCCCAAGGCGGGTTGCTGCCTCGCGCCCGCCGCCGAAAGGCTAGCTGGAGAGCTTCAGGACTGGAACCAGCTCGGGCGTTACCATCAGGACGACTTGCGCCTGGAGGCCCAGCCGCGTGTGCCCGGCCGCGTGGTTTTTCTTGGAGATTCGATTACAGACATCTGGGACCTGCAGAATTTTTTTCCGGGCAAGCCCTACGTCAACCGCGGCATCGGCGGCCAGACGACTCCTCAGATGCTGGTCCGGATGTTCCCCGACGTCATCGACCTCAAGCCGGATGCGGTGATCCTTCTTGCCGGGACCAACGATATCGCACGCAGCACGGGGCCCGAAACGGCAAAAATGATCGAGGAAAATTATCAGGCCATCACGGAACTCGCCCGCGTCCACAACATCAAAGTGATTTTGTGCTCGTTAACGCCGGTCAGCGATTACACGGCCCATCCACAGACTGCGCACCGCCCTCCCGCACAGATTCTCGAACTGAACGCCTGGATCAAGAGCTATGCCGCCCGGGCCCACGCCACCTTTGCGGATTATTACTCGGCCCTGGTGGACAGCAAGGGAATGCTGAAGGATGGCTACTCCAATGACGGCCTGCACCCGAATGACCGCGGCTTCGCGTTGCTGGCGCCGGTGGCCGAAGCAGCCATTGAGAAGGCCCTGCACGAAAAGCGGTAATTGGAGGGCAAATCGCAGCCGGAAAGGAAACCTTAGAGCAGCCAGAACAGAGGCAATAGTCCCAGGATGCCCAGGACGGTAAGGAGCAGAAGGCTTTCGGTGCCGGTCCTGCGGTCAGAGAAGAAGCGCGCGTAAACCCCCTTCACCAGATTATTGCTGGCCGCTGCGATCAGGACGCTTGCGGCGGCCACTTGCAAGGGAGTCAGAGTACCTGCTGCCTGAGTCATGCTCATGATAAAGGGGTCCACATCCGTCACTCCTGTAATAGCGGCCAGGCCGTAGACTCCTCCGGACCCCAGATGCACGATGGCAAGATGGGTGGCGAGCAGCATCGCCAGGAAAAGAATAGCGAACAGGAAAGCCGCCCCGAGTTCGAGAGGATTTTTCGGTTCAAATTCCCGGCTGACATCGCCGGTGTCGACATCCCGCCTGCGTGACCAGAGCCACCCCGCGGCGCTTGCAAGAGCGGCCAGTACCAGGAACGAT
>JAJXZM010000409.1 GCA_021780055.1 Acidobacteriota bacterium | reverse complement strand
CATGATCTGGTAGTTAGCGCACGGGCTGGAGAGCACTGAAGTCGTTGCGGCGGTTACCGACGATAGCCATGGCCCGGCAGATCCAGAATTTAAGCGTGGGAACGTACAGTCACCTGAATAGAGGGCCCAGGTTCTGTCACTTCTCCCGATTCCTTAAAAGAGCCACTAAGTATCAGTTTTCGGCCCGCCCGAAGTCTATAATTGACATTCCGGTTATCCTCTTTTGATGGATTTAGTATATGCGAGTTAATTTAGCGTTCGGTCAAATGGGCCTTACCGTCGACCTGCCCGAGGGATTTCAATATCGTATTTTGGAGGCCCGCTCGGCCGTTCCCCTTGAGAATCCCGAGGATGCTGTCCGACAGGCGCTCGACGCTCCCATTGGCTGCCCGCCTCTCCGGGAGATCGCGCGAGGAAAGCCTTCTGCAGCCATTTCGGTATGTGACATCACTCGACCGGTTCCGAACCGTCTGATTCTCCCCGCCATCCTTTCTGATCTGGAAGCAGCTGGCATTCAGCAGGAAAACGTGACGATCCTTATTGCCACCGGCTTGCACCGTCTCGCTACACCGAAAGAGATTCGGGAGATTTGCGGTGAGGACATTGCCGCCCGCTGTCACATCGTCAATCACAATGCCCGGGAATTGGCCGAACACCGCCATCTGGGATCCACCAATTCCGGAACGCCTGTCTATATCGACGAACGATTCGTTTCCGCCGCCCTGCACATCACCGTTGGCTTTATTGAGCCGCACCTGATGCTGGGCTTTTCAGGAGGCCGCAAACTGATCGTGCCCGGCCTGGCCGCCCAGGAAACCATCAAAGTTCTCCACAGCCCCAA
Organism: Acidobacteriota bacterium; assembly: GCA_021780055.1. Next base: position 2,229 of record JAJXZM010000409.1, on the reverse strand, counting down.
ATTCATGCGGGACCCTCGCGCCTGTGAGGGGTCAATCCATGACAATCCACTTCACCTTGAGCTTCTGGAAATAGCCGGCATGGCCCGGCACGATTTTCTGGTTGATGTGGCGCTGGCACGTGGTGCGGGTCAGCGTCCCATTGCGGCGGTGTTTGCAGGCGATCCCATCCAGGCGCATCGCGAAGGAGTTCGATTCGTCTCCCAGGTGATGCTGGAAACGCTCGACGAACCCGTGGACGCGGTTATCACCACGGCCGCCGGCTACCCGCTCGATCTCACCTTCTACCAGGCTATCAAGGGGATCACGGCGGCATCGCAGATCGTCAAAACGGGAGGAAAGATTCTCCTGATGGCTGCCTGCGCAGAAGGCCCCGGCGGAAAAGAATTTACACAGTTATTAGCGGAGCACCGCTCTGACCGCAATTTCATGGAGCATATCCTGCACTCGCCGGTGGTGGTGGACCAATGGCAACTGGAGAAACTGGGACTTGTAACTCGCAATGTCGAAGTGCTCTACCATGTTCCGGGATTGCCGCCCGAATACCACGGTTCGTTGTGGGGAAAGTCGTACTCCACCGCTGCCGTCGCCGTCCAGGCGCTGACGTCAGCACTTGCTCCGGGCTCGACCATTGCTGTGATTCCCGAAGGCCCTTACGTACTGGCCCGAGCCCAAGGATGATCCCCCGTAGAGTGAGCTTGCCAGGCCCAGTCCCCTACTATGTCCAGACAAACTTCCCCACCATTTCCGTCCTCACTTAGAAACGTAGTGGAGGAGGCCAGGGGGTGCGTGGGTGAATCCCAGGTAGGATCTGGGTCTTATTGAGGCTTCAAGAGCCAGCCCTTATCGAGACCCCTGTGGTGAGCAACACCACGGTGAGACCACAGTCCGACCTACAGTTGCATTCAGTGGCAGTCAGACGTATGCTGCGGAGCGCTAACGAAGTCGAAAATGGAAAATCCGGAGAATAAGAGATGAAGCGTCGCCAATTCATAGGTACTCTCGCCACACTTCCCGCGCTCGGTGCAGCACTCAACGCCCAGGAAGGCCCGCCGGTTCAGGACCCCGTCGAGCGCATGACCGCTCCTCCGTGGCCCACGATTGCTCTCAATCACCTGGGCTTTCGGCCGCGCGCCGGCGAAAAAGTGCTGGTGGTGAGGGCGCTTGCGACGCCGTTACCCACTGAATTTACGCTGCGTGACGTGAGCGAGCGGCCGTTTCGATTCTCGCGGCCGCTCAATAAGGTAAACTCCGACTTCGGTCCCTGCCTGGTGGCCGATTTCACCGAACTCGAGCGCACCGGACTTTATCAGATCACCGTGGGCCCGGAGCATTCAGTGCAGTTCGCCATTGAAGATGATGTGTGGGGCCGCACGGTGCCCAAAGCGGTGGGTACTACCGTTACCAGCGCTGCGGCGTCGAAGTACCCTACGTTCATCCCGCCTGCCATCTCGATGACGCCCGCCGCCGCGACAACGGCGAACATGTCGACGAAGTGGGCGGCTGGCACGATGCCGGCGATCTACGCAAGTGGATGGATGTGACCATGCTGAACGGCATCGCGCTGCTCAACCTGCTGCGCAATATTCCCGAGCCGCGGCCCGGCGACGTAACTCATGACCAGATCATGGAGGAGGTGCGGCACGGCAATCATTACTTCCTCAAGATGCAGGATACGGACGGCAAGGTCTGGGCGGACGTCGCAGGCGGAGTAAATGGCGACAACAGCGACAATCACTGGACCGACAACATTATCGGCACCGCAGACGACCGCTACATCAACCCTGCCAAGCGGAGCGGAACTGCCGCGGTTTTTGCGACACTGCAGGCCCTGGTGGCGCAGTGTTACGCGAAAGTGGACGCAGACTACACCAGGCGCTGCCTCGACGCCGGAGTGCGCGCCTGGAAAGCCTTTGACCGTCCGCCGAAATCGACCGCCGACAGTGCCTGGTGGGCTTTTGCCGCGTGCGAACTCTACCGCGCAACTGACGATGCGGAGTTTCGCGACCAAGCGCTGATGCTCGGGCGCGACCTCGTCGCCCGCCAGAATACTTCTTACCTCGGGGATCAACACCAGGTTCGCGGCTTCTGGATGACCGGAAATCAGCCTTACGTGGACATCGTCAACTCCGCCATGCCGCCGCTGGCGCTGCTCGAGCTCACGGACACGTTTCCCCAGGCTGCCGACCAAACTAAATGGAAGGATGCGGTGGCGCTGCACATTGAGGAAT
>JAJXZM010000426.1 GCA_021780055.1 Acidobacteriota bacterium | reverse complement strand
GGACAGGTGCTTCCGATCGGCGGCATCAAGGAAAAAGTGCTGGCGGCCCGGCGCGCCGGCGTCAAGGAAGTGCTGTTGCCCACGGAAAACGAGCCCAACGTCAAGGAAGATCTTCCTGACGACATGCTGGAGGACGTGGAACTTCACTACGTGAAGACCATCAACGAGGCCATTGATCTGGCGCTGGAGAAGAATCCGGCTCCTGCTGAGGTCCCGGCTTCTACCGGCACGTCCGCGTAGGCCAAACGATTCAGCGTTTCTTCAGCGTTACGGAAAGCCCCGCTCCCTGCATGTAAAAGATTGTTTGCAGGTCGGGATTGGTGGTTACGGCGTGGACGTAGTCGGGCGCCATCTCGATGTTGTGGGCAAGGATCAGTCCGCCCGGGCGAACCAGCGGCAATACCTTCTTTAAGTAATCGCTGTATCCGCCTTTGTCAGCGTCGATAAAAACCACGTCAATCGGCGCTTTAAGCTTCAGGACGTTCTGATGGGCGTCACCTTCTATGAGCGTCACCCGGTCGGCAACGCCGGCTTCCTTGAAGTGTTGCATCGCTTTGGTGGCGCGCTGGTGATTGATCTCAAAAGTGGTCAGGTGGCCGCCCGTGGCCGTAAGAGCCATGCAGAACCATAGCCCCGAAAAACCGGTCGAGGTGCCAATCTCCGCCACCTGCTTGGCGTTCACGGCTTCCGTCAGCACCCACAGCGCTTCGCCGTCTTCGCGAGGAACGCTCAGATACGTCTCGTGGTCCTTCGCCATGCGGACAAGTTCCGCCAGGATGGTTTTCTCCGCCGCTGTCTTGGCGAGCGGGGGGTTCGAATAGGGTGACTGCTGAGCAAATGCCGCCATCGCCACGGCAAGCAGGGCTCCCATAATGACAATCGTTCGCTTCATTGCCTTTCGCATCTGTGACCCTCCTTCTCCGGCATTGGGGGTAGGTTCGAATTACCGATTTATTTAGACCAAAAAGGCACGGTCCCGGCATGCGAGAGGGGGTTTACCGGGCTCATGACAATTCTATCTGCATGCAGGAGTTCATCACCGGCGTCACCTCTTCAAACACGGCCATCATGGATTCCACAAGGTCCACTCCGGTTGAACTGCGCACATCATTCTCATCCATCGCGTAAAAAAGCTGGAAGCCCGTCCACGTATCCCCCGGCGCCTTCCACAGCGCGCGCGCAACGCCGGAAGCCCCCGTAAAGTTCGCTTTTGTAAGATAGCCGGGGTCCTCTTCCCAACTGCCGGCGCGAATCCTGAAACCTTCACGCATGACGAGGCGCTTCAATTCTTTTTCCAGAGGGCCGGCGGGCTTGAGGGCGCGCATCAGCCGGTGCCAGTCCCAGTCACGCTCAAGCTGGCAGGAGGGAAAATCCTGCGGGGCTTTGATGAAACCCCGCTCCACCTGCAGGCCGCACTTGAATAGCCCTTCATCGGTATCAACCGAAAGAAAGAATTTCGAGCAGCCGAAACTAACACGGGTTGAAACAGGCTTCGCCTCGCGGTTGGCCCGCGGTAGATATCCGATCCACTGCCAATAAACACCGCGCCCCCACCGCTCGGTCACAAATGGCTGCCGGTAGCGCTTTTCCAGACCGAGTTTCAGGATGCGCGTGATCCGCTCGTTGTCCTCCAGGTTGCCCACGTGGATGCCGTGCCGAAAATCCAGAAACTCCGGCCGAAATCCGATGGATGCTGTGGGGAGCGCGTACGCAGGCTGGGAAAAGTCTCTCGTTTGTCTCATGGGAAGACCCTTCCCGATTTTACCGCAAACGGCAAGCCAGGTGGATTGTTCCGACAATTCCGGGAAGGGTCGCAAAAATTAAGGGTAAAGCAACGAATAGTTCATCGCAGGGGACGCCTGCACGCGCCTTTGGAACAATACTCCGAGTGTGTTCGCTAATGGGCAAGCGCCAGGGCTTGCGCTCCCGCGCCTGTGTGCACGCAGATGGCAAAAATGCGCAACGCCTTTGCCCAGCGGTGGTGGCCGCCGTTGTCCATCCTACGCGCAAGGTAATTGACGGTGTAAGCGCTGGCGCCCAATCCAACGAAGATGCCGGGGTTACGAGCAAGAGGGCGAACAAGAGGGTTCGCCTCGTAGCAGCGGGTGGTGCAGTTCTGGAGCAGGTCGTAGGTTGTGGCTGCGTCGAACTCCGAGGCGAGGTATACCCCAATTTCAAGTTTGGTTGGTTTCAGGCGGCGAGGCTTCTTAACTGCCAATGCCGGTGCCGCGATCACCATCACCGCCAGCACGCTCGCCAGGCATGAATGCCTCATCATAAACACGTCTCCTTTCGTGTCAGACTCTAAGGTTGTGCACCGTTTGGTGTAATTCAGAGCGGAGGCAGGGGATTTCCGCAAAATCCATCATTCCCGTCGGCCCAGTCCTCGCCACCATGGAACGGTTCGCGGAAACGTCTCCCGTTTTGCTCAAACGAAGATTTGTCCGGAGCAGACCCTTTCAGCATACGTAGCCTTCCACTGGCTCGCCGATTCGGGTAAAACAGTCCGGAGGCAGGTCCTCAACCACAACCAGAACACGATCTTCCCCATGACGGGGGGCAATCCGGGTCATCGTAATGTGTACGGGCCGCTCGCCGGCCAGGCCCGCCCGGATAAAGGTGTTAAAGCAGCAGCTTGCCGCAGGATCAGAGCGCGCCAGCAAAGCGTTGGCCTGCTCTGCCAGACCGTCCGCATGAAGGACCTCCTGGACCTTCCAGCCCAAAACCTCTTCGGGCCCCTGAAGTATGCTGTCCAGATATTTCTGATTGGCGAATTGGACGCGCAGGTCCGGAGAAACAATCAGCAATCCGGCGGGCGTGTTGTCTCCGCTTTTCTGAGAGTTTCCCGGCAGACCACGCGCGGCATGCCGGTATCTGACCTGGGCCTTGAGTCTCCTCGCGTGCCAAGTTTCCTTTACCAAAAACCCGGTAAGCAGTGGAAACATGACCGCCACTAAAACAAAAGTGGAGGCCTCAATGGTTCCGAAGTTTGTTGAAAGCCAGATCGCAGCCAGCCCGCTCGCCGCCACGGCTGCCACTACAAAAACCAGTAGTGACAAGTGAGAAAGGTCCCGC
>JAJXZM010000055.1 GCA_021780055.1 Acidobacteriota bacterium | reverse complement strand
CCGCGCCTGGACCATCCATGAGGGCATGACCGCGCTTGACGCCGCCGGCGAGATCCATTCCGACATCCAACGGGGCTTTATTCGTGCGGAAGCGATTCCCTATCAGGAACTGGTGGATGCGGGTAGCTTTGCTGAAGCCCGCACGCGCGGCTCGCTGAGGTTGGAAGGCAAGGAGTACGTGGTTCACGACGGAGAGATTGTTCACTTCCGCCATTCCGGCTGAGACCCATTCCGGAATTTCAACCAAATGCCATGCTATTTGCTATTGAGATCAGCCTGATCCTCGGAGTGGCCGCGGGGCTTGCCAACCTGATTGGCGCGTCGATCGTTTCTGCGCGAGCCTGGAGCCGGCCCTTCCTCACTTACTTTCTTGCGCTGGGTTCCGGCTTTATGCTGGCCACGGCCATGACCGAGATGATTCCGGAGAGCCTGCACCTCGAGCCCGTCAACGGTTCGGTCCTGATTCTGGCCGGTTACCTGATTGTCCACCTGTTTGAGCATGTCTGGCCCGGCCATTTCCACTTCGGTGAAGAGACCCATGCGGAAGAGTTTGTTCACAGCCGCGTGGCTTACACGGCGCTGGGTGGATTGCTGGTTCACACTTTTCTTGACGGCGTCGCCATCGTTTCGGGCTTTATGATTTCAAACTGGCTGGGAACGGTGATTTTCGGGGCCACCATCCTGCACAACGTTCCGGAAGGCTTTACCATATCGTCGGTGATGGTGACGGCGGGCAAGGGCCGGCGCATGGGCATGAAAGCCGCAGGCGCGCTGGGTATCTCAAGAATTCTCGGCGTCCTGAGCATGGGGCTTGCCAGCCGCTGGGCGGGGCTGGGGCTGGCGCTTTCTGCGGGGGCCACGCTTTACGTTGCGGCCTCGGACCTGATTCCTGAGGTCAACAAGAAGCCGCGCATCAGCTTTGCCTTGACGGTGGGCGCGGGGGTCGCCCTCGTCGTGTTGTTGAAGACGTTTTTTGTCTAAGGTCGCAATGTATTCCCGCGAGGTCCTGGACCATTTCCACAACCCGCGCAACGTGGGCGAGATTGGTGAGCCATCGGCCGTGGTCATGGCCAGTAATCCCGTGTGCGGCGACGCAATCAAGCTGTGGCTCTGCGTCCGCGAGGGGAAAGTCACCGATGTGACCTTTAAGGTCCAGGGATGCGTTCCTGCGGTCGCGTGCGGCTCGTGGCTGACGGAGGCCATCAAGGGCAAACCCGTCGCGGAATTGGCAGCGCTGAGCGCGGAACAGATTGAATCCGGGCTCGGAGGGCTGCCTGCCGCCTCGCGCCATGCAAGCATGCTGGCCATTGACGCCTTGCGAAAGGCGCTTGAAAAGCTGGCCAGCCCCGATGTGGCAGAATAGGAATTTTGTAGCGCAGACAAACAGCAACACCCGCGAAGGAGAAAGAATGAAAATCATCAACCTGATGGCTTTAATGCTTCTGTCAGTGACGCTCGGTTTCGGGCAGGTCGTGCATGTTACGCACGGCCAGGAACCAACCTTGCCCAAGCCCTTCACCGGGCCCGTTGTTGCCAATCCGCCGCATGGCAGAACCACACCAGGCTTCATGCCGACGGCGCTTCCGGGATTCCAGGTCTCTGTGTTTGCAAAGGGATTTAAGGAGCCTCGTTACCTCGCGGTTGCGCCTAACGGCGACGTTTTTCTGGCCGATACCGGCGGCAACACGGTTTACGTCCTGCACGATGCCGGCAACGGCGCGGCGTCTGACGCCCGCACGGCCTTTGCCGACAATCTGAACGAACCGTTCGGGATTGCCTTCCACGACAACTTTGTCTACATCGCGGACACAAATGAAGTGATCCGCTTCGCTTACGATCCGAAGACGTCAAAGCGCACGGGCGAGCGCGAGCACATCCTGGACCTGCCCGGCGGCGGAATGCATTCCACGCGGACGGTGGTCTTCAGCAAAGATGACAGGAAAATGTTTGTCTCGGCCGGGTCGGATTGCAATGTTTGCGTCGAGAAGGACGCGCGCCGAGCCGCCATCCAGGTGGCCGATCCCGATGGCAAGAACGCGTCGATTTACGCTAGCGGACTGCGCAACGCCGTCGGCCTGGCCATCAATCCCGACACTGGCGAGCTTTGGGCCGACATCAACGAGCGCGACATGCTGGGCGACAACCTGCCGCCAGACTACTTCACGCACGTTCCGCAGGGAAGCTTCTTCGGCTGGCCTTACAGCTACATCGGCAAGAACTTGGACCCGCGGGTGAACGAGAAACGGCCCGACCTCGTCGCGAAAGCTATCGTTCCCGATGTTCTGCTGGGGCCGCACGTGGCGCCGCTCGAATCCACTTTTTATACCGGCAAACAGTTTCCCGCAAGCTATTGGCATGGAGCGTTCATCGCCCTGCACGGTTCCTGGAACCGCAGCGTCCATTCGGGCTACATGGTGGTGTTTGTCCCCTTCAAGAACGGCCAGACTTCCGGACTGCCCAGCACCTTTCTCAAGGGATTTGACCCGAATCCGCGCGGCAAGACCGTGGAGGGCCGACCGGTTGGCGTTGCCGTCGCCAAAGACGGATCGTTGCTGGTAGCCGACGACGTGGGCAATGTGGTTTGGCGAGTCTCAAAAAAGTAGCTAAAGGGTGGCCGGGGATGGGGCCGCCACCGGTTAGGGCTTCATTCCCTTGCCATGCGGATGTATAATCCTGGCAAGAGGGGGATGCGCGAGGTTCTTGATGCGTGCCATCTCCAGCGCCTTACTGACCGTAGCCTTTCTGTCCGCCATCGGGTATGTCCTCGAAAACATCCTGCCGAGCTCATCCATCATCACTGTTAATTGGAATGCCCAACAATATTTTATCCCATACAACACCGCTGCTTTTTGGGGTTGCGTGGGTTTGGGCGTGATCGCCGGCATTTTTCAAATGGTCCGGGTAATGCTTCGGGATGTGCAGCGATTGCGGTAGGAGATCGCGGCCTGGTTGTTGACACGATTGACACTCCTTTATGGGAGTTGACATTGGTATTTGATAAATTCTCTGACCGTTCGCGGCAACTTATCTTCTTGGCCCGCCTGAAAGCTTGTCCCCGAGCACCAGGGCGCGGTAC
>JAJXZM010000455.1 GCA_021780055.1 Acidobacteriota bacterium | reverse complement strand
TCCATGCAACCCGGTGGGGGCGGGCACGCGCTGCAGGCACAGCTTTCGATTCTGAAGAAATTCATAGAGAGCTTCGATTTCGTCCACATGCATCCGGACAACTCAGATATCAAGGCGATAGGCAACGCAGCCGAAATTTATACGCTGGCCCAACCCGGCAAGGCTTACGCTGTGTACGTTGACGGTGGTGGTCCGCAATCAACCCTCCTGTGCAATGTTCCGCCTGGCCGTTACCGCGCTGAATGGATCAACACGCTCACTGGCGCAGTTGATAAGACAGAAGATGTCGGCCACGCCGGCGGCGTGCTGACGCTCGCTTCGCCTTCCTACTCAGAAGACATTGCACTTCGACTTGTACGAGAGTGAATTTGAATGCGTCCTTGGGGAAGCCCGTCCCGGAGCTATCTCGCCATCCAGCCGCCGTCCACTGTAAAAACGGAACCGATTACATAATCAGAAGCAGGCGACGCAAGGAACACTGCCATGCCCTGAAGGTCTTCGGGATCACCCCAGCGTCCGGCGGGAATACGGTCGAGGATGGCCTTGTTGCGGACGGGGTCGTTCCTCAGTGCGACCGTGTTGTCCGTGCTGATGTAGCCGGGAGCAATCGCGTTAACCTGAACTCCTTTGCCTGCCCATTCGTTGGCCAGGGCCTTGGTCAGCTGGCCGATTCCGCCTTTGCTTGCCGCATAGGCAGGGACCAGAATACCTCCCTGAAAGGCCAACAGCGAAGCGGTGAAGATGATCTTGCCTTTTCCTCTCGCAACCATTCCCTTCCCGATTTCACGCGTCAGAATGAACTGAGAATTAAGGTTCACTTCTATCAGCGTGTCCCAATAATCATCGGGAAATTCGGTGGCAGGTTTGCGAAGAATGGTTCCGGCATTGTTGACGAGAACGTCGATGACAGGAAAATCTTCGGCGAGTTGTTCAACCAGATGGTAAAGAGCCTTACGGTCTGCGAAGTCGCAGGCATAACCTTTGAACCTTCTCCCGCGGGCGAGAACTTCCTTCTCAATCTCGCTGCCGGAAGATTCCATGGAGCGGCTGACGCCAACGATATCCGCTCCGGCTTCGGCAAGGCCGAGGGCAATCGCTTTGCCGATGCCACGCCGGCACCCGGTCACCAGCGCTGTCTTTCCGTCCAGTTTGAATCGGTCAAGAATTGCCATTGTTGTTTGTCCCTATTGATTAAATGCGGTTTAGGCCGCGGGGGTGCTTCAGTAACAAAACTCTTCCTTGGCGGTCAAGCGGGGAACGTAGGAAGAACCTTGCCAGTTCGATTGCGATGCCAGGCCACCGGCATCAGCGCTACACCAGTAGCAGGCGCTGAAGCCCGGTCAAAAAACGGCTTAAGCTTCAGGAGACGATGCAGCGCGCGGGACTTGATAACCGCACCATGGATCGGTGGCCAGATAGTCGCCGGTCAGGGCGTAGGCCCGCGACCGAGAGCCTCCGCAAATGGAACGAAATTCGCACTGCCGGCACCGGCCGTGCAGGGCGTCGGGGTCCCGCAGTTCGCGCATCATCGGCGAGTTACGGTAGATTTCGATAATGCTTTGCTTTCGCACGTTACCGGCTGAAACCGGCAGGAAGCCGCTCGGAAAGACTTCGCCCAGATGCGACACAAAAACGAAACCCTTGCCAGCGTTCACTCCGTGGGGGGCGAACCCGATCGTGTGCCCCGGACCTTCAGACCGCCGCAGCATTTCAGGCATCGATACCATGCCGCGAGGACCCGGGTGTCCCTGCCTGGGATGAGATTCCTGTCCTGGCGTTTCATGCTGCGCCACGTACCGGCGGTAGTGCGGCGCCTCCGTCACCTTCAGGATAAAATGCGATCGCTTCTGAACTTCGTAAAGGATGGCAAACAGTTCCTCACATCGCCGCGCTTCGATTCCGTCCAGTCCTTCTCCGCGCCCCACCGGAACCAGGAAAAACACTTCCCAGAAAACCGCTCCAAGGCGCTCAACCAGCTCGGCCATTTCAGAAAGATAGGGCGCAGAACCCGCCCAGAGCGTTGTGTTGATTTGCAACGGCAAGCCACACTCCCGCGCCCATTCCGCCGCTGCCAGCGTCTTGTCAAACGCCCCTTTTACCAGGCGGAACCCATCATGGAGGTCAGCTCGCGGATAGTCAAGGCTCAACGCCATCTGGTCGAGTCCGGCCTGCTTCAGATCGCGCACGAGTTCCGAGCAGAGCGTAGGAGTCGCCGCCGGCACCGTGCCCATGCGGAGACCGAGCCGCTTTCCTTCACGGACCAGATCCAGCAGGTCGGGGCGTTTGGCCGGATCACCGCCGCTCAGAATAAAGACCGGAGTGCCCATCTGGGCAGCGTCAGCCAGCAGCTTGAAACCCTCCGCGGTCGAAAGTTCTTCGGGATGGCGCAAAGGCTGGGCGGATGCGCGACAGTGCATGCAGGCAAGATCACAGGCCTGGGTTGTTTCCCAGATCACCAGAAAGGGCGCTACCGAAAAATCAGTAAAAGGCTTCATAGTAATTCAATCTTACCAGATCAACAGCATAGCAGCGGGTCGGTCTGATAGACAAATGCACCCCCCAACTTCCAATGAAGCAAGCCGGGATTGAGCGTCGATGGAGGCTCGCGGTGGTTGGTGTGTGGCACCGTATCCGGGTGATTAAAAGATGAGTCCACGGTTGACCTGGCTGTAAGTTTTAATTTGCTGGTGGTTTGAGAAGTTCAAAACAAGCCAAAAAGTGCGTGCAAAATATATCGAGACCGTTTTTATGCCGACGACGATTCATATAACGCGGGGCTTATCAGGGCCGTGCAAGCTCAGGTCAGGCACCACGATGTGTCCAAATTGGGCAGCGTCGACAAGTTGTCCGTATGTTAGACTGATGGGAAATAGGTTGTCGGATAAACGGGCCTGTAGCTCAGAAGGATAGAGCAACGGTTTCCTAAACCGTGGGTCGGGGGTTCGAATCCCTCCAGGCCTACCATGTTTTCAATAACTTAACGTCACAACCTGATTCGGCGTAACAGATAGCGTCACATCACAGATAAGGACCAAATCGGGTTTCTTGATGCCCCTGTCTATTTCCTCTTCTCCATTTCCTGACTCACTCGTTCAAGTCGCTGCCAGATGGCGTCTGACGCTGCCTTCTGCAAGGCTAAATCAGGGTGGCTGTAAATCAGGTTGGTTCTTACGGTCGCATGGCCTACGCGCTTCATCCGAACCGCAGGGTCTATCACGGACTTGAGCATTGCAGAGTTGTTCCAATGCCGTAGGACATGCCAGTGGATCGCCCCGAAGCCCAGCTTCTTCGCAACTGGCTTGATCACCTTCGCCATGAACCACCCAGCATCCATCGGGCGATTACGCTTACTCGGGAAGAGCCATTCGTCCGGAGCAGCATCGGGATATTGATTTTGCTTATAGGCTCTCAACTTAGTAAACTGCGGCGCGTTCAGCAAAGCGGATCGTTCACCAACCTTGCTGAGCGAGCTGAACCTGAATACGACCGTCAGGGTGAATGAGCAGCGGGGCATCAGGGTCAGGCTCGTCAGGTGAGCGAAGCCAGCCAGTCGTGGGCTTCCCTTAGAATTTCTAAAAGCTGTTTGTAGTCTGATTCTTCGTCCTGGATCCTTTCCCCGGGCCGGAGCCAGTAGCTCCCGTAAAAATCCGACCCGACCACCAGAAATCGTTCGGCGGCAAGTCGAGGTGCAGCCGTCTGCCAGACTTAAGGATGCTCCCGCGTGCTGGAGCAGCGAATTAAGCAGTCCGTGCGTGCTTGGCGATATTCGCGGCATTTCCGGGCACCGGCACTACCGCTTTAATGTCCACGGGGCCCATGGCGTATTCGGTAGGACCGAGACGCTCGTTCGAATCCATCATTTCGTCCCACGAAATCTTCTTGCCGGTATAGGCCGATTCCCTGCCCAAGATGGCGGTCAGCGTCGAGTACGCCACGTGTTCCGCTTCGTTGATGGGTTGATTGGTACGAATGGCGTTGACGAAATCTATCTGTTCCTGAACGTAGGGATTGAATTTGGTCTTTCCCGGGGCCTGGTCTTTTTCCTGGTATTTCCACACGACCTTGCCTTTCAGGTCAAAAATCGTATCCTTGCAATTCGTGAACCCCTCCGTACCCAGCACCAGATCGGAGACTTCATTGGCGCAACCGTCAATCTGCCGGCACATGGTATCATTGACTCCCTGGTTGGGGTAGGTGTACTGCACGCTGAAGTGGTCATACTGGTCGCCCGTCACGCGCTGGACGCGCCCGCCGCCTCCGACGGCATTGGTCGGATGCATTCCCGTAAACCAGATTACCGTATCGATGTTATGGACGCACTGTTCCACGATATGGTCGCCGGAAAGCCAGCGCCAGTTGACCCAGTCGCGAATCATGGCTTCCATATCTGACCATGCCTTCTGCCTCGGCGTATACCACAGTTGACCGACGTTGTAGCGGGAGCGGGCCGCGAGGATCTGGCCGATCGCACCGTTGGAAACGCGATTGTAGGTTTCCCGATGCGGGCGGTCGTGCCGCCATAGAGTTCCAGCCACCACGCAGAGGTTGTAAGCTGTGGCTTTCTGCCCGGTCGCCAGGATGGAGCGCACACCAGGAGCATCGACGGCGCACGGCTTTTCCATAAAGCAGTGTTTTTTGGCGTCGACGGTAGCTTCGAAGTGCTGAGGCCGGAAATGTGGTGGAGTAGCCAGCAGCACTAGGTCCACGTCGGAATCCAGCACCTTCTTGTAGGCGTCAAAGCCGACAAAACAATGGTCGTCGTCAACCTGCACTTGAGCCTTCTTGGAAAGATTGGCCCGGCAGGTATCCATATGATCTTTCAGGACGTCCGCCATAGCCACGATTTTGACGTTGGGTCCCGCACTCAGAATGTTCAGGGAAGCCCCCGTCCCCCGGTTGCCGCAGCCGATCAGGCCAACCTTCAGGACCGGGCCATCCGGGGCTAAGTCAACAAACTTCACGGGCGGGTAAGACTTCTTGCAACTTGCCAGCACCGCTCCGGCGCCGACTGCCGTGACTGCACCGATAAAAGTTCGACGGTTAAAATCGCGTTTTCCCTCTTCCTTCTTTTCGTCATTCATGTCGGATCTCCTTTGAAACAAGAATAAAGGTTAAATCAGAAACTCGTCTCATCCCGGGCAGTGCCGCTTCCCTCACGGCCCCTAGCCTGGCGGTTCGCCATGCCGGCGGGACATGGATTAGCGTTTTCCGCTGTCTCCCGCCTGCCGATTTCCGGCGGATTGGGCGCCTTCGTCGTATTCGCGAACCACCCGGAAGCCCACATCGGTACAGTCCGAATACCACCAAATGCTCTTGGGCGATTGGGGGTCGGTCACTAGCCAATCGTCTGTGCGCGTGTGGTCGCGTGCCGCACAGCGCAGGTCGGCAGCGTCCGAACGGTACGAACCTCCGCGCACCACGTGCTCCTTGCCGGACGCCGGGCCGCGCGGATCAATGGCCACCGTGTCCGCATAGGCACCGTACGCATCCGGCGCGTACCAATCCTGGCAGAATTCCCTGACGTTGCCTAACATATCCACCACCCCCCAGGGATTGGGCCTGGTCATTCCGGTGGGATGCGTTTCATCCAGGCTGTCACCCTGATACCAGGCATAATAGCTGATCGGCGTGGTCTTGACTCCCAGCAGGCGATTCAGCCATCGGTTCGTGGTGAATGAAGCAGGATTGCCCGGGAAGAAATACGGTGTAGTGGTGCCCGCGCGGGCGGCATACTCCCACTCCGCCTCCGTGGGCAGCCGGTACTTCTGTCCGGTAATATCGGAAAGCCACTTACAAAACTGGGTGGCGGCGTAAAAGGTCATCGTGATGGCCGGCCGCGACCCTCTGCCCCAGCCCTGGTCTGGGGAGCCGTAAGGCGGAGTAGGCCCCGTTACGGCGTCAGCTTTGCCGGAATCCGGAGCGTCCCGATTGCGTCCCTTGTTCCCGCGTTGGAGGAGGTAAACCTCGTACTGTTGCCATGTTACCTCAGTCCTTTCCATCCAGAACGGACTGAGTTTCACCTCGTGGACCGGGCCTTCATCGGGGTGCCTGTAAGGTTCCGATTCAGGGCTCCCCATCTGGAACGTGCCTCCAGGAATGGCTACCATGCGGATTTTCACGGTCGAGTCGGGAATCACTTCGGTGTAGCTCTTGAACCCCTGGGGATTTAATGGAAAATCCTTCTCGAGTTGCTGTTCCTGGGCCGCTAGCTGAGCCGCGCCCTCATCCACGGCTTCCTCAGTTCCCTTGCCACGATAGTGCCCCGTGTGCAGGTGGCAGTTGATGCACTGCATCTTGTCCTTGGAACGCTGGTAGTGCAAGTGGGCATCCACGCCCTTCTTGGAGAGCCCCACGGAGAAAAGGTTGGCGTGGCAGCGAATGCAAGCACTGTCGTATGTAAACGTGCGCGCCTGGGCCAAGGTCTGTTTGGATCGCCAGTTGATTTTGGCGGGGTCCATGAAAAGTTTGCCGTAAATATCCTGGATCCCCAGGCGGGCTTTTTCCGTGTAGTATTCCACTCCGCCGGCGGGGAGGTGGCAATCGACGCAATGGGTTACGACGCCGCTCTTGGTGGAGAAATGCGGCGAGCGAATCCAGGTTTGCGTGGCGTCCGGGTGGACGTGGCAGGCCTGGTCACAGAACTTGTCCGAGGAGGTGGCGTCCACGCCGACCTTCATAGAAAAAATGGCCGCGATGCCGAGGCAAAATCCTATTCCGACAAAAACCAGCTTTCTCGCCTTCAGGGATGGGCGGGAATCATTGCTTTCCGGCTCTTTATCCCGTTTGCGAAAGAAAAAAAGACGCACCTGTCCTATCTGCTCCTTTCTGGCAATCCGTGGCATGAAGTAGGAAACCCGCGTGAGGTGTAGTGCTTCCATTCTCCGCCCACGCGTCGGACCCATAAGGCCGACACGCCTGGAAGAGATTGGGTAACCCGAATTCCATCTGCCACAGGGATTAAGGAAAATGCCGTGGCGAGCGCGTCGGCAGTAGTCGAATCTCTGGCCATTACGGTGGTGCTGCTCCTCCCTTCCAGTGCCCAGCCGGTCAAGGGACTGATGACGTGTGAATACCGATGGCCCTTGACTTCCAAAAACTGATGCTCATCACCGGAGGTGGAAACTGCGTGGCCGCTCAACAACAGTGTGCAGGGCGCAGCCCCGGCATCCGAGTCGGCTGTATCGATGCGGACTTTCCAGCCGGAACTTCCTGGCGGGGGTTCGCCCGTGGCGACCTCTCCCCCCGCTACGACCAGAGCGCGGCGGATGCCCTGCGATTGCAAAACGGCCAGCATCTGGTCAGCAGCATAACCCTTGCCGATGGCGCCTAGATCCAGCTTCATGCCGGCGCGCTTCAGGAACACGGTGTGATGCACAGGGTCCAGTTCAATATTGCGATAATCGACCAGAGCTTTTGCCTTTGCTATTTCCCCCGGGTCAGGCAATCGTCCGTCTTTGCGGGCGCTTCGCCATAAATCAACCAGGGGACCGATGCTGACATCAAAAGAGCCCCGGGAAAGCTTTGAGGTCCACAGGGACTTTGCCAGCACGTTGTAAAGGTCGCTGCTCACCGGGAACGGCGTTGCGTTGCCGTCGCGCATGAGGCGCATCAGTTCGCTGTCAGCGCGATAATCGCTCATGACCTGCTCGAGTTGCTCGGCGCGCGCGAATGCCGCCTCCGCCGCCCTGGAAGCCTCCGCATCCGAGGGCGCGTACATCTCAATCCGGAAGATGGTTCCCATGCGCGGGAGAGAATACTCAAAGCGCTGCGAGGCCTCCCTGGCAGCCGCGGGCTGCGCCGCGACCGCGAGAACGCCCAGTCCGAGCGCGAGGAAGAACAGGCGGGCGCCCGAGCACAAACGGGTGGCCGCTCGGCCGACTCGAGGGATGACGGAGTCATTAGAAAACACTTCAGCTCGCGAAGGGCGAAGTAGGACACCACAGCAGGCGCGAAAGGAACGACATGTGGTGTCCGGCGTCGCGTACTTTGCCAAACTACTCGATGGTCTGGCTGACTCTCTCCAAGCCAATGCGTTCAATGGCTTCAACAAGGTGCAGCTCGTATTCGGCAGGGAAGTTCATGGTCCTCCAGACAGCGGGCGTCGTGGAGCACACTATCACCGGAATTGGCAATTTGGCCTTCCGGAAATTGAAAATATACACCCACTTGGGTGAAGACGAGCATATTTTTTCTCAACGCGGTCACACTCGCTGTCAACAACCCCTCCATAATCCCTAAAAATTCGTCGCCGGGGCCTCCAGAACCCGTTTTTTCGAAGATCTGCCTACTTCTGGAAGAAATTGTGATCGTTTTCATGGCTGCCAGCCGCCTTAGCAACCGTCACCAGGCATAAGTTTCCGCAAGGACGGCAGCGCCGTATACACGATTGACTACCGGTACGACGTCCCCGGATTTGGCAGCTATGCGCTCAAGGGCTCTAGGGCCAGTGCCCTTGCTGATTCATATTCAGTGCCTGGCGAACCAGATCTTTCTGGGTTTGGTGAGATTTTTCACCACCGCCAGATTAACTACATAGGGGCCCTGAATGGAAGGCGAAAACAGGGCCTTTTTTGATGGCCCCTCAAAGCGCCAATAAGGGCGCATCAGTGGCCTATGTACAGCCACGGCCGAGCTTCAGGCGCGTGGCCGGGACTTTCTTCTCAGGCGTCGAGGGCGGTGCGGGCGGCGGAGCCACTGACGGCACGCTCTCCGCAGAGCCCTTGGCCGGGGCTGCACTTCCCATGAAGAAATCGCGCAACTGCTTGGCCTGCTGGTAGCCGGCAGGCGAGGCTCCAGAAGTTTGTAAGCTGGTAGGCGTCATCAGGTCATACCACCACCCGTTGATGCCCTCCCGCACGGAGAGCGCGTTGTAGCCTTTCATGTTGAGCAGCAACTGTGCCTGGGCCGCGTGGCCCTGGCCGGAGCCGTAAAGCACAATCTTCTTGGAACGGGAGAGCTGCTTCAGGCCGGCGGGTTCGAACAGCTGAGCAAGCGGAATGTTGATTGCCGTGGGAATGTGGTAGTCATCAAACTTCCACGGTTCGCGCACGTCGATGAGCTGGAAGTCAGTCCGCTTCTCAACAATCCAGCGGGCCAGTTCCTGAGGTGTGACGCGGTCGGTTTCCTGGACGATGCCCTGGACCAATACCGGAGCATTCAGGGGATCGGAGCCCGTCCCGCGCGCAATGGTTGCGGCCACGGCCAGAACAACGCCGAGAAAGATAACCGCGGCGGCCGCAATGCTCTTTCCGGTCAGTTTGATTTCGGTTCTCATCTCCGCTCATCTCCTTTTGATTGCGTTCCGTAGAGCCGCTGGAAAACGTTCCATGGGCCTTCGCTCTTCTCCGCCGCCCAGAACGCCGCCACGGCCATCACAACCACTCCCAGGACGATGATGCCCGTGTTCACGTTCAGCCAGGTGGGGATAGTCAGATTCCCCAAATGACCCGAGGAGTTAAAGGTGCTGATACCCGGGAAACTTACGCCGAAGATAAAGATTCCAATTAAGATTCCGAGTGCAAAAAGCAAACCATCAATTTTTCCGATGGCGACCGCCACCGCAGAAGTGCCTGGTCAATAGCCGCCGATGATGAAGCCTGCCCCCAGCAGGAGCCCACCCACAAGTTGCGGCCAGATGTAAGTGGGCGGCACGAAGACCTGGCTCATATCAAGCCAACCGACCAAGCTGAAATAAGCAATTCCAAGCATTGCCACGACAATGGCCGAGAACATCACCTTCAAAACCGAAAAGTCCTTGAAATAAAATTGTGCCACGAGCTTGTGCGCGCTTGAAAATCCCGCTCGTTCCAGAAAGAACCCAAAGAAGAAACCGAGCAGGACGGCCACGGCCAGATAAGTTGTCAGTGAGAAAGCTGGGAAGTAAGGAGCACTCATAACCAATACCTCCTCATAAACCAGGCGCCACCGAAAGCGGCGGCAAAAACTGCAAGCATGAAAATCCAGGCGCCGACGGAAAGGACCGCTCCGCCGGAAAGTGCCAGGCCGCTGGTGCAACCGCGGGCGAGCCGCGCGCCGTAGCCGGTCAGGATTCCTCCGCCCACGGCCAGAACGTATCGGGTAGGCCGTGAAATCCGAGGCCCTTTGTCTACTGCGATCCGGATGCGACCCGCGAGCCAGCCGGAGATAAATCCTCCGATTACCACTCCAATGAGTTCGAAAACCAGGAAAGTAATCAAGGGCGAGTGGCCAGGCTGGAGGTAGTTGCTCCAGTAAGTACTATGCGCCGCGTAGTTGGGCGCGACCCACGCAATCAAGGCGACAAGATAGCTTGTGAAGCCACCCGAGGCTCCCAAGCCCTGGCCCATCAGGACAAACGTGGCTAGCAACGTAAGGCCCAAACCGGCGCCGGCCACGTAAGGCGGCCAATACTCCGTCGCGCGAAAGATTCTTTTGAACGTCCACGGTGAGCCGCGTTTCTCTTCAGCTTTTTCCGGCTCAGCTGGGGGTGTGACGGGTCCCGCGCCGGCCATGGGCGGCGCAATCCCGTCTGATCCTGACCCACCCTGCAGTTGATGTATCCAGGCATCTTCCTGCTTCTTGACCTCTTTCCACCACTTGAAATGGTGCCGATAGGCGTAGAGTTCGCTCACCATGCCAGTCAGCATGGAAAAGAATGCAGCCTTTTCTTCAGGAAACACCGCCCCCATGTAAACGTGAATAATCAGCCCCGAGACCACCAGCCCCACCGCAACAAAATGCAGGACCACGGCCCAACCGACAACAGCGGTACTAACCAGGTGGAAGGTCATGATGAGGCCGGTAATCATGATGATGGGGACCATCGCGTAGACAAGCAGTGCAAACAGCTTCTGGCCGGCGTTGTAACTGTCCTGTGGTGGCAGCGGTTCGTCGGACTTTTTCAGGATTCGCAGAGCCCGAATGATCAGCCAGTTGATGTCATCGCGGTCGAGAGCGATTTCCTTTTCGAAGATCTGCTTCGCCAGGTAGGTACGGAAACCAAAGATTCCGTAAACAAGAAACACGATCACCCAAGTTATCCCGACGGCGATATGAAACTGGAGCATGGTGGCTCGTGACCCGAAAAGGCTGGTGAGCAAGTTGATGTACCAGTATGGCATCAGGCGAAAATACGGTGAAGCGATCAGTGCAGCGCCGGTAGCCAGCTCACACAGCCACACAATCGCATTGAACCAGTGCAACAGTATGATGGCAACGTGGTGCTTCTTGATTCGACGCTGGGACATTGCCTCCGCTTGTTCGACGGTGAGCGGAGCGGGCGATATGGGCAAAGGTTGTGATCCCATCTCTGTTACTCCCAATCCTCAAACTGGTCTTCACCTGAATGAAGCTGGTGGAAGAACGCGATGGCCTGACCTAGGAACGTTGCGCCGATGGCAGCAAGGACCAGCGGTTTCAAATACCCGCGCCAGACTTCACCCGCCCTCAGCAGCCGCGGGCGATGGGGCGGGAAGGTGGCGAGCACAAGATCAACGTCCTCTTTTTTGCCCAGGTAATAAACGTTGGGGCCAATCGAGACCTCCGGTGTTTCAAGCCGCCTGGCGCCTTGTTCGTAAACCATCCTGAAAACATTGCTTTTTCTATCTTCCAGATCACCAAAAAACTTTGCGTGTGCAGTGCAGGTAAGGACGCAAGCGGGCTCCAATCCACGCTCCAGGCGCGGTGCACAGAAATCGCACTTGTCGGCTTTCTTGATCGTGGGGCTAATGTAGCGGGCTCCGTAGGGGCAAGCCTCAACGCAGTAACCGCAACCGATACAGAGATCGCGATCGATGTGCACTATCCCGTTTTCACCCTGATAAGTAGCCCCGGTGGGGCAGGCAGGCACGCAGGCCGGGTAATCACAGTGGTTGCATTGCGCAACGTAAAAGCTCGAGACAAGGTCCGGAAACTTTCCGGCCACGCCCGTGTGTCGCACATGGGTACGCGCAAAGCCCGTGGGGACCTCCCATTCGGAGTTGCATGCCACCGTGCAGGCCTGGCAGCCCACGCATTTCCTCAAATCCGTTACCATGGCGTAGCGCGCCATTGTCTTCCTCTTACCCTCGCCGGACCCAGGCCCGGCGACTAAAGCACTAACCCTTCAAAACTCGAACGAAGTTCACCCGCATTCCAGTCCCGCCCATAATGGTATCGACTT
>JAJXZM010000006.1 GCA_021780055.1 Acidobacteriota bacterium | reverse complement strand
ATAATGAAAATTCCTGAGGCGCTCCACTGAGTGGCGCGCCTGCTGCAAGCCGTCGAAAGTAAAATTCAGAATGCTTCGATAAGGGACAGACGCCAGCAGGTAACGGATCGCAGTAGGCCGAAATCCCTTTACGATCAGGTCGCGCAAGGTGTACACATTGCCCAGTGATTTGGACATTTTCTCGCCGTTGACCACCAGGTGTTCACCGTGCAGCCAGTACCGCACAAAGGGCTTGCCTGTGGCCGCTTCGCTCTGGGCAATTTCGTTTTCATGGTGAGGAAAGACGAGATCAACTCCGCCCGAGTGAATGTCAAACGTCTCTCCCAGATATTTCATCGACATCACCGAGCACTCGATGTGCCAGCCAGGCCGTCCCGGACCGAGCGGAGTGTCCCAGAAAGGCTCACCTTCTTTGGCGGCTTTCCACAGGACAAAGTCCCGAACGTTGGCTTTGTCGTACTCGTCGGCGTCAACGCGCGCACCGGCGCGAATTCCTGAAAGATCAATCTTTGAAAGTTTGCCGTAATCTGAAAACTTTTCAACCCGGAAGTAGTAGGAACCTTCGCTCTTGTAGGCGTAGCCTTTCTGTTCAAGCGTCTGGATCAACTTCACCATATCGTCTATGTGGTCCGTAGCTCGAACCACGATTTCCGGTTTTTCCAGGTTCAAAAGCTGCCGGTCAATGTCGAAGGCCTCAATAAACCGGTCCGTATAATCGCGCAGACTGAGACCGGCAGCCTTGGCGTTACGGATCGTCTTGTCATCCACATCCGTCAGGTTCATCACCTGCACAACTTCGTAACCCTGGTACCGCAGAAAACGTCTCAAGACATCCTGAAAAACAAAAGTGCGGTAGTTGCCAATGTGGGCATACCCGTAAACCGTCAGGCCGCAGGTGTAAATCCGAACCTTCTTATCTTCTATAGGTTGGAATTCTTCTACCCTGCCTGCCAGCGTGTTGTAGAAGCGGAGAGTCATCATATTGATATCACACAGACAGAGGAACTCTTCATTCTATCGGCGAGCCACAGGACCGTCAAGAATGCGCAAGCCAGCCGCCATACTGTCAAAACAGAGGGTTTCGTTGGTCGGGCCGCTCAACAAGCGCTATGCCCCTCACCCAAAAACCGCGGCCCTTGAGGAGCACCACGCAGTGGCGACTGCAAAATGAAACTGACGAATTATAAAAGCGAAAAGTTATCCAGAAAAGTCAGTAAATGGGGAGAGGATGACTGCCTGAAGATCTTCAGACCCCCAATGCCTTCCTGTCCGGAGAAGCAACGCTGCTGCCTATGCAACGGTGACCTTGATCCCGGCTTTTTCAAGTGCCCGTAGTTCGCTCTTTGCTATGCCCGAGTCCGTGATGATCTCATCGATCGACCCAGGCGGCACGATCAGGCACAGACTGCGGCGCCCGAACTTGCTGGAGTCACAGACCATCACCACGCGCCTGGCGATCTCCACCATCACGCGGTTCACCTTAGCTTCCAACAGGTTCGGCGTAGTCAGACCATATTCAACGTCGAACCCGTCAACACCAATAAACAGGATGTCCGCCTGCAACTGTCTGAGGGTCTCTTCAGCAAGGGGGCCCACCAGCGAAAATGACCTTTCCCGAAGAATTCCGCCGGTCAGGATTAATTCCATCGGGGTCGGGGCGAGTTCGGCAGCAATGTTGACTGCGTTGGTAATAATCGTCAGGTTGCGATGCTGGCGCAACGCCCGGGCCACAGCAGTGGCCGTTGTTCCGGAATCCAACAATATGGATTGCCCTTCCTGCACCATGGCCGCCGCAGCATCTCCGATCCGGCGCTTTTCTTCCTGGTGAAGGCTTTCCTTTTCTTTCAAGGTCGGATCAATGAGCGTCCCGCCGCCAGCCGGCAACCCTCCTCCATGCGCGCGCTGGATAAGTCCTTCCGTATGCAATATTTTCAGATCGTTGCGAATCGTAACGTGAGAAGTATTGAAGCGTTCGGCCAGTTCGCGTACAAGAACCCTGCCCTCTCTCGCCATTATTTCCAGAATTGCCCGTCGCCGTTCTTCGGCCAGCATAATGCTCTTTTCCTTCCAATTTGCCAGATTGCAGCCGATTAGTTTTTAATGCCTTTCCTTACGTTTGTCAAAGCAATTTCCTCCGCCCGGCAACGCTTTGCAAAACTTGGCGCATCATAAGGACCCCTAAAGAATGCCTTGAAAAGGGCTTACTTCCCCTATTATTTGAGTTGTCATTTTCTGGTTGCTTCTGGAAAGAGGTGGCCAAACCGGCATGAGCGTGATGGTTGAGGATTGGATGAAAGGGGCGATGGCACGTCCGAAGAATCAATGCCTCCCGGCTTTGTTCTGGCTCAGGACCAGTCGGACCTTCCTGGCTAGCGAAGTCGGAGTGAACGGCTTTTGCAGGAAGGCTGTGTTGGGATCAAGAACGCCGTGATGGAGAATTGCATCGTCCGTATATCCGGAGATATAGAGAACTCCTGTTTCCGGTCTGGCCGACGTGATTCGGCTGGCCAGTTCACGTCCGCTCATCCGGGGCATTACAACATCAGCAATCAGAAGATGAATCGGCTTGCGGTAGCGCTCGCTGCGGCGAACTGCATTAATGCCGTCGGAAGCCTCCAGTACAGTGTATCCGTGCACTCTGAGGGTTTCGCAAATCAGAGTTCGAAGGGCCGCCTCATCCTCAGCTACCAATATTGTTTCTGTTCCCCGGAACCGGTCGGTAGCTTGGCGGACTTCCGGCATCGATTCCACGTGTTCCATAACGCGCGGGAAGTATATCTTGAAAACACTGCCCACTCCCCGCTCGCTATAAACCCAGATGAACCCTCCGCTTTGTTTGACGATTCCATAGACGGTGGCAAGGCCTAGCCCGGTTCCCTTCCCGGTTTCCTTTGTGGTAAAGAACGGCTCGAAGAGATGCTTTTGTGTTTCAGGGTCTATCCCCGTTCCCGTGTCGCTGACCGCGACCATCACATAATGCCCCGGCACGCTGGGCACGTGCGACCGGGCATACTCGGCGTCGAATTCAACGTTCGCGGTTTCAATCGTCAGCCGTCCTCCGTTGGGCATCGCATCACGCGC
>JAJXZM010000034.1 GCA_021780055.1 Acidobacteriota bacterium | reverse complement strand
TCGGTAAAGCAGGTCTTGCAGGCAGTGGTCATACTTCGAGACAAAGATGGCCGCGCGCGGCCGCTCATCCGAGAAATGCAGTCGCCAATCGAACGCAAGCTCTTGAGCCAGCGGCTGGACGGCGGCCTGGATTGCGTCGCGCGCCAGGCTGAAACCCGCCAGGTCCCATTCGATGCGCATCAGGAACAGGCCCACCTCGTCGTCAATGTGCTCGTCGGCGTGCAGGATGTTCCCGTGGTTCTTAAAGACAAAGTCCGAAATGCGTGCTACCAGACCCATCCGGTCCGGGCAGGAAATCAGCAGAATGGCATGCGTGCTCCCTGACTGCATGGCATTGATGTTACCACGCGAGTGCAAGCGGGCACGCCTCGCGGAGCGTCAGGCAACATTCGCCGCTGGCGCCTTCTGTCACAGGTATAACGCAGGAATTTCATCGGAAGCACCGGCAAACGGTTAGCACAGGAGCGGCGTATAATAGATTGCAAAGGCAGTCACGTTCAGCAAACAGGAGGGGCCGGGCGCTCGGCGTTCCGGTAACTTCTCAGTAAAATGAGGCAACGGTTAAAGAACTTCTGGCAGCGGGTGAGCGAAGGACTGGAAATCCGAGTCCTGTGGGCGCAATTTTTCTCCGAGGCCAAGGAAAGCTACAGCCTCTACGACCGCGAGGTTGATTGGGACGCGCTGAAAGGCGATTCGCGCTTCCGGCGTTTCCGCAAGACCTGCAATGCGCTGTTCTGGGCCATGCTCCTGAAGCTTTCCCCCGCCCGCCGGGTTTTTCTGCTGATCGCGCTGGCGCTCGGCATCCTTTCTCTCACGAACACCACGTCAGACGTGAACGGCATACAGGTACGCTCCCCACAAGTTTCGCCGCTGTTCCCGATCGGAATGCTGGTTTTTCTATTGGCGCTGGAGCTGGCCGACCGAGTCATCATGAAGCGCGATCTGGAGATTGCGCGAGAAATTCAGCGCTGGCTGGTGCCGGAAACTCCGCCAAGCGTGCCGGGGCTCGACCTGGCTTTCAGCTCGAAGCCTGCCAACACAGTGGGCGGCGATTATTACGACGCCTTTCCGCTGGATGCTGAACAGCCGCCAGGCGAGAACAATCCAGTGATGCTGGTAGTGGCGGACGTGGCGGGCAAAAGCGTTCCAGCGGCGCTGCTGATGGCAACATTCCACGCCAGCCTGCGCTCGGTGGCGCCGGTGACGACTTCACTGACCGAGACCGTCACCCGCATGAACCGCTATTGCTGCGCCCACAGCCTGGAGGGCCGCCGGTATACCACGGCGTTCTTTGCGGAGTACAATCCCGCAACTCGCGTGTTGACTTACGTGCGTGCCGGACACAACGAGCCCTACCTTTTGCGAGCATCCGGGCAATTCGAGCGCCTGAATGCAGGAGGCCTTCCCCTGGGCATCAACTCGAACGAACCCTACCTTTCAACGGAGATTACCCTGGCGACCGGTGACCTGCTGCTGATTTACTCCGACGGGTTGATTGAAGCCGTGAACGAGCGCGAGGAGGAGTTCGGCGAGCAGCGGGTGATCGACCTGATGAAAAACTCGCCACGAGAAACCGCCGAACAGACGCTGCGCCGCATGCTTTCGAGCGTCCGCGCCTTTACCGGCCAGCGCCGCCAGTACGACGACATGACGGCCCTCGTTGTGCGCGCAACGTAGCGCGCAACTCTTCCCGCACCTCGGGAACGCCACACCGAAAATCACTTGCGTCGCCCTGCTGTTGTTGTACCATCGGGAGTTAGGTAGATCGCAGAGAACCTGCACACCCGCAATTCATGCATTTCACCACGGGCCCGGCAATCTCCAATGCCGTCCACGCCCTTTGAAGGAGAAGACCATGTCTGAGAAACCCCGAACGACTACGAATCGACGCAGTTTTTTGAAAACCGCCGGTGCCGGCTTCGGTGCAGCCGGAATGTTGCTGGCTTCGGAGGGCGCAGCGGCCGGCCGCCCGATGACGGAGAAGGAAAAGCTGGACCGCATTGCCTCAAACACCTGGCCCATCCGCTACATCTTCAAGTCACGCCGCGAGGAGCGGCCAGATCCCATGGCCGAGGAAATGAAAAAGAAGTACGGCGAAATCACCATGCTCGATTTTCCGGACTTCACCAAGAAGACGTTCCCGGGCGTGACCAAGATGGACCTGTTTTCCGGACTGTTCGGCGATGTCACCGATAGCAGCATGTACGTGCCCGTCACCGTGGAATTCAACGGCAGGACCTTCCAGACGGAAGAATTCGATCCCTCCAGCACTTCAGGAAAGAAGTGGCTGGAAACGATGGCCAACAAGATGGCGGCCACCGGTACGCATTGCCATCACATTTCTAACAACGCGCCCCGGAACATCTGCGATATGGACGCCGCCAAGCGCCGCGAAGGCATCCAGGTTGCCATGAACTGGCTGGACGGCGCTGCCGTTCTGGGAGCCAAGTCCATGCGGGTGAACAGCGGCGGGCCGCGAATCGCTCCCGAAGCTGTCATGGAACCCCACAGCTACCCGAAAAACGACAAGTTGGCGCAGTACCTGAGCAACTGCATTGAATCCTTCAAGGAAATGGCGGATTACGGCGGTAAGCGTGGCGTGAAGGTAACGCTGGAGAACCACTGGGGTTTGACCGCTAACCCTATCAACATCCGCATCATCGTTGAAGAGGTGAACAACCCTTACTGCGAAGCCTCCCCGGACTTCTGCAACTGGGAACACGAATACCTGCTGTTCCACGGCCTGCGGGCTCTGGCGCCCTATGCGCACACCACCGTCCACGCTAAGTACTGGAACCGCTGGAAGAATCCCGACGTCCAGCGGAACGTCCGTATTATGAAAGAGGCAAACTACCAGGGCATTTACGCGCTGGAATACGAGGAAGGGCCCTGGGACGGCGTGGAAGGCGCAAAGTACCTTTACAAGGAAGTCCTGACCGCCCTTTAAGCCCGCCCTAAGAGCTTCAGACCTTTTCCAGAGGGACGGAATTCCGCCAGTGGGAGTTCCGTTCCCTTCCCTTCCCTCTCGGCATCAAATATATGCAGAGAGAATGCTACGGCCGAAGCTGGCTGTCAGCGATAACGCGT
>JAJXZM010000227.1 GCA_021780055.1 Acidobacteriota bacterium | reverse complement strand
TTTGATGGCCGGCTGTCCGGTGCGCGGATCGAGCAGTCCCACCCGGAAGTGATACTCGCCCGGCGTAAGAGTTTCCGGTACGAAAAGCGTCCCATCAAAGACCGCGTCGCCCGGGAGCCACTTCCGGACATTGGCTGGAGTATTGATCACCGCCTTTTCGTTCGCTGAAGCGAGTTCGACCGCGAGAATATAATCCCGATAAACGGGTGCAACGCCGGCATTCAGAAACCACATGTGGACCGGCATCATCGCGCCGGGATGGACCTCTTTGGGATATTCCAGCCGCCGAAGGATAAACCGGTAGCCCATCTGCTTCTCAAATTCTTCGAACTGCTTCTTCCACTGCGCCGGAATGGCAGAAGATTTGATGTTCACTGAACTGACGTGCCAGCGCAGCGCCTGGGCCAGAATGTAGTTCACGTCAAACCCATCTTTCAGCCAGCTTCCGGGAACGCCGCAGCTCTCGAGCGAGACAGGACTTCGTTCCCAGACATTCTGTATGCCGGCGCGGACAACCTGCTGGGGGTAGATATCGAGCATTTCGGCCCAGGTAGGTTTGCCCATGTCGCCCCAGCAGTCCAGACGCCAGCCTGCGCCGTGCTCCGTCCCGTAAGCAAGTGCCCGCTCCTGGTCGAAGTTCATCAACAGAGGCGTCCGCTTGAAGGCGTCAAGATAGATATCGATCAGGGCCTTCTGGTATTTGAAGGCCGGCATGTAATGGCTCCAGCCCTCGCCCCAGTAACCCACAGAAGAGATGTCCACCATTTCAAGATAGGGGTTGCCGTCGTAGCGGGCGCCCGCCGCCGCAACCAGTTCGCCCCAGTCCTTCAGGTAGAGCGGATCACTGAAATCGGGCTGCCAGATTTTGCCGTCCGCGTCCGTGGGCTTGTTAGCGCGGCGCGCGCCGGAATTCCGGTACCATTCGGGAAGCGGATGGCGCTCATCGTAGGGCATCATACGGATGGCGAGGGTCTGGTGATGCTCGCGAGCTTCCTTCAGGGCGAGATCGATGAGGCCCCAGTTATACTTGCCGGGTTCAGGCTCCAGCACATTCCAGAACCATCGGCAATACGATATGGTGCTTTCAGGAAAGTCTGGCTTTTCAGCCGCCGGCTTCAGGACTTCCGTGGGGCCTTCTTCCGACCATCGCAATCCTGCATTCAGTGCGTCACCATTAAACCGCTGGAACGTCTGGATGCCCATGCCTGGGTTGACCAGCACGGTGTCAATCTCTTTGGGCCGGATGACGACATCATTGTTATTCTGAGCAAGCGCCAGCGCAGCCGAAAGCATCAGCGCGGCGGCAACACCAGAGATTGTGATTCGCATGAACGGTGTCTCCTTCAGTCGGCAGGGATGGCCCGGAGAAAGCTCCGGGACTGCGGTCGTAATCCAAACACGGCCCTAAACCTTGATCTTCAGCAGCCGCGCGGCGTTCTCGTGGTAAACCTTGCGCAAAATATTGTCCGGCAAGCCGATCCCTGAGATCTCCCACCGGCCCTGCGGCGGAGTCGGCGCCGGAGCGTAATCGAAATACTCGTCTTCGGTTTCAAGGAAGCGGCAGTAGATCTGATAGAGCTTGTCGCCGAAGATCTGCTGCGGAGTGACGTTGCCGTACGGCGGCGGAACGGCATCCGTCCCGAACATGATGCGGTCCTGGTACCTATCGAAGAACTTGCGGGAATTCCGGGGCTGGCGGCCCAATTCATTGATGCGAGCCGCTGTTTCCACGTGCAAGTTGGGCAGACGATCCAGCAGTTCCGCCACTCCCGCCAGGTGTTCAGGATGGTTTGCGATGTGGAGCCCCACAAACTGCGTTCGCGGATGGCGGGCAAAAACACGGTTGCGCGCTTCCAGCAATTCCCGCTTGCTGGGATAATCCTTACCGTAAAAAGACCAGTCGGGATGGTGGTTCAACTCCTCATATCGCTCGTTGAAGCGGTTGGTGGGCAAAAAGAACGCGTCCGGGTCGGCGGTGTGAATGAAAACTGGCATATTCAAGCTTCCGCAGGCTTCCCACATCGGATCGAAGCGTTTGTCATCAATCTTTACCAGCGGTCCTGACGTAACGTTCTCGCGCAGGTAGAGGCCCAGCGTTTTGAGAATCTTCAATCCCCGGGCGCCGGCCTTGTGTGCCTTTTCAATGGCGGCGGCCTGGAATTGGGCGTAGCCCGGCTGGTTTGATTTCGGATACCACGGCTCGGTGAAAATGATGAAGCGGTCAGGGTGTGGCACGTGGTATTTCTGCACCGTATCCACAAGGCCCTGGCCGAAGCCGCCTGTCAGGTCAACCAGGGTGTGAATGTTCCGCCGGTCCATCACGGCCAGTATGTCGGCAGGTTCGGCGAGAAATTTCATCTTCTCGCTCATGGGCACACCGTTTGTGTTGACCGCCGCGAAAGTCATGTGCGTGTGGACGTCAATCACAGGAAACTTTGCCCGCTCAATCTTTGTTTCCGGGACTTGCAGCATGCTTTTGGGCTGAAATTCACTGAGGTAGATTTGCGAGCCCTTGCTCTCGGCAGGCTGAGCACCGCGGGTTTCGGCGGCACGGGCCGCGGTTCCGGACGCTCCCACCAAGGTCGCGCCCATCATTCCAAGCAATTGTCTCCGATCCATGGTTCCTGTGACCTCTCGTATGGTGTAGAATTTCGCTTCATGATTATTCTGAAGATTACTCTTGCTCAAGTCGCACGTCAACGAAGTAGTTGGAAAGTTTTCGTAACATCAGCAGGCGATGTTCGTAACTGAACATCGAACAGTCGAAAGTCCCGCACTTTGCGCACAGGAGACGCTCTATGACACGCCCAAAAGGTCTTGCGCTCATCGCGCTGATGATGGCCCAGTCGCTCATGGGCCTTGCGGTCGCTAAAGCCCAGCCGGCCAGTGACGCCTTCCAGGCATGGCAGGAAAGCACCGGCATGCGACTCACTCCCGCCAGCATGCAGACTTCAAGAGGCGCTGTGGCAAGCGCCGAAGCCTTCCGGAACGAAATCATCTCAATGCAATTTGCCGTTCGCTCGACCGAGACGCTCACGCCCTTCAAGGCGACTTGCGAAACTGCGGCGGCAAGCTCGAACGCTCTTCCCTGCTCCTGGGT
>JAJXZM010000449.1 GCA_021780055.1 Acidobacteriota bacterium | reverse complement strand
ATAATATTTCAGGCCGCCCTTGGGCGCCGCCTTAAAAATCCGCTTCCAGTCAATGATTCCTTTGCCCACCGGAGCAAAAGCCTCGGAAGGTGTAGGGCCTGAGACCGTCGGTGGATAATGCTTCCTTTCATCCTTAATATGCAGAACCGGAAACCGCCCCGGATATTTGTTCATGTAAGCAACAGGATCGTAACCGGCAATCGTGACCCAGAAGCAATCCATCTCAAAACAGACGGAGGCCGGGTCCGTGCTTTTCAGCATCAGGTCAAGCGCGATCGTGTCGCCGAATTTCTCGAAGTCGCGGTTGTGGTTGTGATATCCAAAATGGAGACCGGCTTTTCTGCACCCCTCGCCTGTTCTGTTGAAGAAGTCGGCAGCCCGCTTGTAACCGTCAATCGAGTGGCGGAATGAATCCGGGACCGACGAGAGGACAACATAATTCATGCCAAGTGTGTGCGCGTCGTCGGTCACTTGAGACAGGTTCGACTTCAACAGATCGTAGCCAAAATGGCCGGCGGCGGTCTTCAGGCCAAGCTGGTCAATCAGCTGTTTGATCTTCGGAACCGGCTGGTTGTGAAAGCCGGAAAACTGCACTTGCTTGTAACCGATGGCCTCCACCTTGCGAAGCGTTCCTGCAAAGTCCGTGTCAAGCTGCTGGCGCACCGTGTAAAGCTGCAAGCCAACCGGAATTCCGTAAGGGTTGGCGTTTAAATCCAGACCCGCTCCGGCAGCCAGCAAGGTGGCTGAAGCCGTCAGGCCCGTCCGGAGAAAAACTCTTCGGTTAATTGAGTTCATTGAATCGGTTCCTCCTTCGGAGATAGGTCCATTCAGTGCCCATGGGTATCACATCCACTGAACAAGCAGCGGGAGACGAAGTAGGATGACGGATTTTGCCCCGACAAGACGTTCCGTCACACACCCATGCCCCCCCGCAGTGCCGATCATAACATGCTCAAAAATGGTAGGATAGCTGCGTGCAAGGAATCAAGAAGAGCTCCCCCCAAAGCCCTGACGAACAATTCATGCGTGAGGCTTTGCGCCAGGCCCGGCGAGGTTACCGGGAAGGCGAAGTTC
Organism: Acidobacteriota bacterium; assembly: GCA_021780055.1. Next base: position 2,035 of record JAJXZM010000449.1, on the reverse strand, counting down.
CGATAGGGGCGGTCATTGTGTACAAGGGAGAAATCATTGCCCGCGCACACAACCGGCCCATCCATTTGAACGACCCTTCCGCACATGCGGAGATACTGGCCCTTCGCCGCGCCGGCCGAAAGCTTGGCAACTACCGCCTGCCCGCCTGCACGCTGTATGTTACAATCGAACCTTGTGCGATGTGTGTAGGTGCAATCGTCCAGGCGCGCATCCAGAGACTGGTTGTGGGAGCCATGGACCCGAAGGCGGGCGCCTGCGGCTCAGCTCTTGGCGTGCTGAATCACCAGAAGCTGAACCATCAGGTCCTTTTTGAAAGCGGAACCCTCCAGGCAGACTGCGCAACCCTTCTGCGCCAGTTCTTCCACGAGCGCCGAAAAACGGTTCGCTCCGGACCTTGATAAATAGCGGGGTCATCGCGCACTATTAATTTAATGGCCGCATCGGCAATGGCCACACCCTTGCGGAGAGGTACCGAAGAGGTCATAACGGGGGCGCCTCGAAAGCGTCTTGCCTGCCAAAAGCGGGCACGTGGGTTCGAATCCCACCCTCTCCGCCATTTCTTCTCTTCCGTTTTCAATCAGTTAACAAGACAGCTCTCCGAGTGTACCCTTTGTTTGGGAAAGCCACAACGGATCCCGCATCCAAGAACGCCTCGCGTCCTCCTCCAATTGCGTCTGTCGGGCCATTACCCATGGCGCACAGTTCTTTTCGGTGATTTTCGCCCTCGAGTGACCGAGAAAAATCGAAACCCTTTCAGTGGGAATGCCAGCCAAAAGCATTTCGACTGACCTGAGCGGGGATATTGGTACCAACTGAAGTTAGAGAGAACGTACTTATGACCGGCTCGTGCACTTTCCCGGTCAATTACCGACACGGTTGTAAACCTGATTCCCTGATATCATTCGCTCGAGCGCGACCATCGCTGCCATCGAGAAACTGGAACAGAGCAATCTGAAGCTACAGCTTTCTCGCCCGCAGGCCCTTCCACTCCTGCCGATAGCCGCCGTCCGGGTCGAAGGCCGCCACCGAGTATGTGCCCGGCTCGCGCACCAGCGGCGTGAACGAGTCACCGCTGACCCGCAGCGTGTAGACCACTTCACCATCCTCTTCTCGAACCTGGACCACTTGATCACGCTGGCTCGGAGTCTCAATCTTTTCCAGCGTCCACTGGGCGCCGTGCAACCCGTTATCAAGCTGCCTCACCGTAATCGGCCAGCCTTCGTACGGTTTCGCGCCGGGTGCGGACGGATCAACCCAGCGCGGCCATACGGCCACCTGGACCTCACGCGTCTCCCGGTTGCAGCGCAGAACTGAATAGCCTGTCGCGCGGTATCGCAATCCCTCCAGCCCTCCGTCCGGGTATTGGTGGGGATTGGCCACCGCCAGAACCGTGATACGATTGCCAAAGCCTTCGAAGAAATCGCCCGTGTTCCGCTTTCCGTTCACGGATTTCTTGCCCGGCTTCGAAGGGAACCATCGGCGCGGCCACAGATTGGAAATTGCCGGAGTACAGACCGCAAAGACCCCATCACGGAAATCGTCAACACCATAGTGCGAAGTTGTACCCAGGTGCTGATCGCCGCTCAGGTGCATGGCAAATGCCTTGCGCCATTTTCGGATGCCGTCATTGCGGCCATGCTGCGGCCAACCGTCGGAATCATGGTCGGCCATCATCCAGTCATTCGGAGCATACTCACCCACCGGCAGAATCGGCAGTTTGGGATCGATGTTATCGTCCGGGTTGCCGGTCGGCGTGGTCTGCAGGCACGCGAAGAGGGTTTGCGAAACTGCAAATTTCATCCACGCCCCACCGCTCCAGTCCGCCGCCCAGTATTCAAGAAAATCCAGCTGGCGCTGCCCCAGTAGTTCCGCGGTGGGCACATCATCCTTCCGCGAGTCCCAGCGCGGGTCTTTCGGAAATCCATTGGTGATCTCCGCATCCGGACACTGAATTTTGGGCGCTGATTTCCACTTCCGGTCTTCAAGAATCGCGAAACTGATGCCGCCCCACAAAAGTTGCGTGTAATAAACCGTG
>JAJXZM010000186.1 GCA_021780055.1 Acidobacteriota bacterium | reverse complement strand
GAAGGGGAATATCAGGCAGGCCATTAAGACGTCGAAGCTGTTTTAGTTGACCGGACCCGAAAATCATTGGCCCGACTGCCAGGCCGTGGCGCTTTAGAAGTGGATTTGCGCTCCAGTGCGGCAATCTCGCCCTGGGTTAGCGGGCGGTATTTGCCGACTTCGAGTCCTTCTAACGTCAGCGGGCCGATGCGGGTCCGGACGAGTTTAAGCACGGTAAAGCCTACCGCCTCCATCATGCGTCGAACCTCGCGGTTCTTGCCTTCCGTTAAGACGATTTCGAGCCAGGTGTATTTGCCGCGGTCCTCCAGCTTTCGGACGCTCTGCGGGCGAGCCCAGTCACCGCGCTTCATTTCCACGCCGCCGGCCAATTTCGCAATCATCTCATCACTCAGCAGGGCGTTGATCTTGGCTATATAAGTCTTGGGGACTTGGGATTCCGGGCTCATCGCGGCATGTCCGAATTCAGTATCGTTGGTCAGCAGAAGCAAGCCGGAGGTATCTTTGTCCAGGCGTCCCACGGGCGCCACCCAGCGGCCGATTGCTCCCAGCAGATCGTAGATGGTCCTGCGGCCATCCGGGTCGCCGTGGCTGGTGATCACTCCTTTGGGTTTGTAAAGCAGGAGGTACATTCGGGGGACCGGCCGCAGCTGCTTGCCATCCAGATGAATCACATCACGTTCGGGCCAGACCCATCGCTCCGGGTCACGCTCGACTTTGCCGTTTACCTTCAGACGCCCCGCGCGGATCATCTCCAGTGAGGCAGTACGCGAGGCAATGCCGAAACGGGAAAGCACTCGGTCCAGCGTCATGGCAGTCTTTGTGGCCATGCCCTATCCTAATTCCTTCAGTCCATCTTGCCTAGATCGTAGATTCAGCAAACCGGCTTCCAGCTCAATGACAACCGCCCACCAAAAGCACGACCGAGACACAGCAGAGGACATCGCCCTGTGCCAGACTGGGGAAACGGGACGGATACATCGACGGTCATTACAACTGATCTGGCGATTCGCAGGTGACGGGCGAAGTGCTAAGCCGCGGACACGCCGACAGGAGAGGGAGTAACAGACGAAGTCACGAATTCCGCCCGCCATCCGAGGGATTCCGCCGAGAGCAGGACAAGTACAATCCAGATAAGGTCCGCCACAAGCAAGTGAAGAAGCTGCATATACACCGGAGTGAGCAAGACGATGTTGACAGCGCCAAAACAGAATTGCAGAAGCACCAGGCCTGCCAGTCGCCGGGCCATGCGTTTGACCGCAACCGGTCCGGGTGAACTCAGCGTCATGACGGCCAACACCAGCAGGTAGCCACCCACCAGCACGGCTACAACAGGATGAATGATGCGCAGGTGAAGGATGGGGGCCCTGGCTGCTGAAAAATCCCACTGGAAAGCTTCCGCGAGCGATTTGGCGGGGTAGAGCGTGTCAGCAAGCGCGGCAATCGTGCCGGTAATGGAGATCGCAATGGCGCCGAATATTCCCACAACGTAAGCGATGTAAACACCCTTTCCAGGTGCGGGCAGGTGCGGCACCGGCGCGCCGGAGTCCGCCGAAAGCTGGCGGCTGGCCGCCCAGGCCGTCAGCGCCAGCGATGCCAGCAACATAAAGGTGTTGACCAGATGCACGGAAAGGATCACCACCCGCCCCGTGGAGACGTTGTTGCCCACCCAGCCAAACAGCACCAGTGCGGCCCCCACCAATGCCTCGGTCACGGTGAAAATGCCTGAAGCCGCAGCATAGCGGCGAACGGCATGTCCGTGGCCGTAACGCCGGAAAGCCATCCACACCAGGCCGACGACGAGCAACGCATCGATTCCACTGGTGGCGCGATGAGAAAATTCGATGAGGGTGGCAATTTGCTGGGCGTGCGGTATCACAACGCCCTGGCAGAGCGGCCAGTGTTCTCCACAACCCGCCCCTGAGCCGGTGGCGCGAACAAACGCTCCCCACAAAATCACCAGGATGTTGTAGCCCAGCACCATCCAGGCAAAAGCGGCAAACCGGCCCGGAGGTCGCCTTCCGATGCTGTCAGTCATAAGGAGGAATGGTATCACAATGAGCAGCAGGAATGAGCGCAGCCACGGTTACGGGCTTCACACGGCGGGCTTCAGGTTCAGCGCGCGGTTGGCCTGCTCTGAAACGTAGTCATGGAGTTGCACGCCAAACTCGTCCACGGTGATGTAAGTGGGGGCCTCAGTAGTCCAGCAGCCGGAGTTGAAGTAACGGATGCCTTTGCGTTCGGCCTGCATGGCCATGTGAGTATGTCCGCAGAAGACAACGTCGGCGCCCTGCGTTCCCGCGTAGGCGAGCGCGCCCGCAGCCACTTTGGAAGAAAGCCGCATCCACTTGAAGTTCTGGCGGTCAAGAAACCTGGAAATGAATTTGCTCTTTGAGTCGAGTTTTTGCAGGCGCATGTAAATCCACTCGCCGGCGGCGCTGAGGGCGGCGTTTCGCACCAGAAAGCTGTCATATTGATGACCATGGATGGCCAGGTACCGCCTGCCGGCAAACTCCCATCGATACTCCTGGTAAACATTGATCCCGACCAGGTGGGACATCACTTCAGTCAATCCGCGGTCGTGATTCCCTTCCACCCAAACCACTTCCACCTTGCGTTTGGGGTTCGAGAGTTTTCGGATGTAGGACAACAGTTCCCAATGCTGTTTGGTCAACCTGCTAAAATCAAGATCGCAAAAGATGTCGCCCAGCAGAACCAGCCTGCGAAATGTCTTGCTCTGCAGCATACGGCGGGCGTCTTCCGCCCTGCTGACGATGGAACCGAGATGCAAGTCGGAAATGATGATGGTGTCGCAACTGTCTTCGTCAAGTTTGTAGACTTTTGACATAACTGGCGCCGGCCAACCCCGCCGGATGCTATATCCGACCAGAGCGGACGGGGGGTATTACCCGCAGGGGCCACGTGGCCGCGTCCCTCCTTCCTTTCGTGCAAGAATTTCTTCAAGAATCGCGATGACCTCATAGACCGCCCGGTTGCGAAGGGTTTGTATGTTGGCACGGTACCGGGCGAACACGGCCGGATCCCTCAGTCGCCCCACCGCATCTCCAATCTCGCGAAAGCTCCGGACGACGATTCCCAGCTCTTTCTCCGCCACCCAGTCCGTG
>JAJXZM010000448.1 GCA_021780055.1 Acidobacteriota bacterium | reverse complement strand
CTTCTGGCTTTCACAGGACCAGCGCAACACCGCCCTGGCAAGTTTGCGCTACCAGGCCACGCGGCGGCTGTGGCTGGCCACGGAAGATTCCTTCGGCAGCGGCTTGCCGGTTGAGCTCGATACGGGAAGCAGCGATTACAACTTTCTGCTGGCGCAATACGGTCCGCAGATTCTGGGCCAGGTTGACTTTGCCGGCGGGCGCGTCCGGCCCTCCTATTCGGTGGATGCGGGGGCCGGGTTCGATTTGTACCACCGGGAGGGGAAGAAGGTCAGCCTGCAGGTCCAGGGTTCAAACCTGACCAACCATCTGAACGTGATCAACTTCGCCAGCCTGTTTTCCGGGACAGCCGTCGGCACACCCCGTAGTTTCGGCCTGCGTCTTACGACAAGTTTCTAGCCCACGGGAATCACGTTTGCCCGTCGGGCCCCAAGTGGGCACTATCCGAATTTGGTCTCCAGCTAAGTCAATATTTGCCTATAAATTACGAGTATCCAGTGGATCGTATTGACTTTCTCAGGTCAAAGACAGTACTATAAAGGTAATATTTAGGGCCGATTTTCGGTAGGTATTGAACCGATAATTGCTTGAAAAGAGGTCATATGCGCAAAAAGAGTAAGACCCTGACTTCTCGATTTCGCGCCGAACTTCCCCTGCCTGAAGCGGCTTTTGTGGAATCGGTCAAAGCAGAGCTTGGAGTCAACAGCAACGCTAAGTTGCTAACGGAAGCCGCAACAATTGTTAAATGGGTGCTGAAAGAGAGACAGTCTGGGCGAAAAATTGTCAGCTTTGAAGAGGGCACACCCATGCGGGAATTAGCTTCTGCTGTCGTGGAATGTGCAGCGTTTGCGCACGTACCTCCCCATGCTGAATTACAATGGACACCAAAGCAACTTGACCGAATCCATGAGGTGCTTTCCAACGGTCCCGAAGAACCATCTCCAAACTTAGTAAAGGCACTGTCGGGTTCTTAGAGGGCATAGTTGCAGATAAACATTGGGCGGCTCGACAAAGATCACGACAGGGCGGCTTTTGATTGCGGAGACTCAGAACTTAACAAGTATCTGAGGCTCTTTGCCGGACAAAACCAATTCAAGCATTTTGTCGGTACAACCTATGTCGCCACCGAGCAAGACCAGCCGTTCATTATTCTTGGCTACTACACCCTGGCAGCGACTTCTGTTCCTTTCTACTCCGTAGTTGAATTTCCAGATTTGAAGAAACTTCCTTATAAGGACGTGCCTGCGGTACTTCTAGCCCGCCTTGCCGTAAGCCGACGATTCCAAAGTCAGGGAATCGGTCAACATCTCCTGGGCGATGCCATTAAGAGAACGCTGCAACTTACGCAAACTATAGGTTGCAGGTGCTTGATAGTGGACGCTTATCCCAATGCAGTAAACTGGTACGCTAAATTTGGGATTGTCGCATTAGGTTCCGATCCCGCCGATTCTCCCACACGCCGAATGATTCTCGACCTGCGGACGGCCGCACTTGCCGTTAAAGGGGCTGAACGACCCGGATCAGGTTAGCCAAGGGGACATTTCTAAGGAGCTTTGGCACCGCCGGGCGACTTTGCTGGACACCGGGCAAACTCCTTTTCTATAATCAACTATTTACCCATACAAGGGGGACCGATGCCAAAGGCGCTCGACCTCAAACTGACGCTGAATCTTCCGCAAACCAGGTTTTCGATGAAGGCTAACCTGCCGCAGAACGAGCCTCGATGGCTTGCCCGGTGGGCCGAGGAGGACCTTTATGGCCGGATTCGGCAGGCGCGCAAGGACGCGCTGCTCTTCACGCTGCACGACGGCCCGCCCTACGCCAACGGTCGCATCCATCTGGGCACGGCGATGAACAAGATCCTCAAGGACTTCATTGTCAAGTCGAGGACGCTTGCGGGATTCAACGCTCCCTACGTTCCCGGCTGGGATTGCCACGGGCTGCCGATCGAGATCAACGTTGACAAGGAACTGGGGCCGAAAAAGCGGCAGATGAGCGTGGTTGAAATCCGCAAGGCGTGCCGGCGCTATGCCGAGAAGTACGTCGAGCTTCAACGCGAAGATTTCGTCCGGCTGGGCGTGTTTGGCGAGTGGAGCAAACCTTACCTGACGATGGACCCTTCCTACCAGGCGACGATTGCGGAAACCTTTCTGACATTTCTTGACAAGGGGTACGTTTACCGAGGCCTGAAGCCGGTTTACTGGTGCATCCGCGACAAGACTGCGCTGGCCGAAGCGGAAGTTGAATACGAAGAGCACACCAGCAACTCGATCTACGTGCGCTACCGGGTACTGTCGGATCTGGGCGGCGTGGCGCCGGAACTCAAGGGACGCGAAGTTTACGTCATCATCTGGACCACCACTCCCTGGACGCTCCCGGCCAGTATGGCGGTGGCCTTTCATCCCGAATTTGAATACGTGGCCGCAAGCGACGCCAGCAAGGGCGGCCCGGTTTACATCCTGGAGAGTCGCCGGCACGGGCCGGCCATGGCGGAGACCGCACTTGACGCGCACGAAGTGCTGGCGCGATTTCCGGGCAGAAAACTCGACCGCATCGAGATACAGCATCCCTTTCTGGAACGCAAACTTCTGGGTGTGCTGGCCGACTACGTCACCGCCGAAGACGGCACGGGCTGCGTCCACACGGCGCCCGGCCACGGCCGCGAAGACTACGAAACCGGCGTGCGGTACGGCATCGAAATCTACTGCCCTGTGGGCGACGCCGGCGAGTTCACCGAGGGCCTGCCCGAGTACAAAGGGAAGCAGGTTTTTGAAGCGAATCCCATCATCATCGATCTGCTGAAATCGCGCGGAAACCTGGTGGGGCCGCCCGGCCGCCTGACGCACTCCTATCCGCACTGCTGGCGCTGCCACAACCCGATTATCTTCCGTGCCAATGAGCAGTGGTTCTTGCGTCTTGACCACGACCGCCTGCGGGAACGCACGCTTGAGGAGATCAAGAAAGTCCGCTGGTCGCCGGAATGGGGCGAAGATCGAATTTCCAACATGATTGCCACGCGCCCGGACTGGTGCATCTCGCGGCAGCGCACCTGGGGCGTGCCCATCACCGTCTTCCATTGCGTGGACTGCAAGAAGCCGCTGCTGGACACTGCTCTGGCGCGCAAGAT
>JAJXZM010000381.1 GCA_021780055.1 Acidobacteriota bacterium | reverse complement strand
GATCAGGCCTGTGGCGGAGCGGATGGACGTGGCCGTGGGCGTGATTGACGTGAAGAGTTATTACGTTGAGATGCCTGAAGACGTGGCCGCGCGCGTCCGCGACTGCCTGCGCTTTGCGCCTGCCGACCGGCTTTCTCTGGCTCCTGATTGCGGACTCAGCCAGACGGCGCGCTGGGCATCAAAGAGAAAACTGAAATCGCTGGTGGACGGAGTGAAAATAGTCCGCCGGGAGCTGGGCATCGAATGATCCAGCCGGTTTTGCAGGACGACGATTTCCTGGGCGACGTTCGCGCCGCTGATGTTGACGACGGCCACTTTCGCTTGTGGTGGCTTGGCCAGAGCGGGTTTCTTGTGCAGTGGAGCGGGCATCATTTGTTGCTCGATCCTTACCTGTCCGATTCGTTGACCAGGAAGTACGCGGCCACGGACAAGCCGCACGTCCGGATGACTGCCCGCGTTGTTGACCCCTCGCGCCTGGACTTTATTGATGTGGTCACCTCCAGCCACAGTCATACCGATCACCTTGACGCCGAAACGCTGCGCCCTTTGTTACATGTGGATCCAGAGCTGAAAATCATAATTCCGGAAGCAAACCGAGCATTCGTTGCCGAGCGGCTGGCTATTGATCCACAGTTGCTGCTGGGATTGCGTGATGGCGAGTCGGTCGAATCCGGCGAGTTCAAGGTGTCGGCCGTGCCCGCTTCGCATGAGGAATTAGGCCCCGGATACCTCGGTTATGTTGTACAGTTCGGTCCGTGGGCCGTTTATCACAGCGGCGACACGCTGCTTTACGACGGCATGGCGGAGCGGCTTCGGCAGTTTCCCATCGACGTTGCTCTGCTGCCCATCAACGGCCGTGCTCCGGAGCGTCGCGTGGCCGGGAACCTGAACGCGCGCGAGGCCGCCGAGCTCGCCAAGGCCATCAGAGCGCGGGTTGTGATCCCCTGCCATTATGAAATGTTTACCTTCAACACGGCTGACCCGCGGGAGTTTGTAGAGGCCGCGGAAAAGGCTGGGCAGTTCCATCACGTGCTGCGCTGCGGAGAACGTTGGGACAGCCGGAGCCTGCCGCCCGGATAGTTACGGCTCCCGCGCCACGCCGTCTGCCGGAAAGGATGAAAGCCATGAAACGTCGCGATCTTTTATTGATGGGTCCCGCCGCGTTGCTGAGCCTGGCTGCAAAGCGTTACCAGATGGGCAGGCTCTCCGTCGAGGGCTACATCTTTCAGCAATACGCCGAGCGGCAGCACAAAGAACTCAGCGATGTTCTCGATGAAATTTTCCCGATGGCTCACCAGGCCGGGTACCGCAACATTGAACTTAACCAGGGTTTCCTGAGGCCCGACATTCGCAACCGCGTGCTGGAACTGGTGGTGGCGAACGATTTACGCATGCCGTCGGTGTACGTGGGCGGATCGATGCACCGGCGCGACCTGGCCGAACGCACTATCAGCCAGGCGCTTGAAATTGCGGCGCTGTGCAAGAAATACGGGTGCCGCGCCGTTATCAACAACCCGGACCCGAAGCCGCATGATGTTCCGAAAACAGATGCCGAACTTGCCGTCCAGGTGAAGATGCTCGATCTGATGGGGCGCGAATTGGCGGGCCGAGGCTTCGAATTCTGGACGCACGCACACGCCCCGCAGATGGCCGACAACGCGCGCGAGTGGCGATACAACCTTCAGCATACCGATCCGAAGTACGTGTGGATCTGCCTCGACATTGACTGGGTTTACCAGGGCGGCCAGGATCCGATGGAATTGCTGCGCGAAGCCGGCCGCCGCGTTGCCAGCCTGCACCTGCGCAATTCGGACCACAAGGTTTGGCTGGAATCCTTTACCAATGGCGATATTGATTACAGTAAGATCGCTTCGTATATCCGGCAGATCAGCTTGAAGCCGCTGCTCGTTGTCGAACTCGCGTATATGAAGCAGACTGTCGTTACTCGCCCGCTGGAAGAAGATTTGCGGCTCAGCCGGCTCTACGCGGAACGGGTGTTCGGGCTCAGATCGTGACTGATATTGAAGAAAGAAAGAGGACTGCAATGGCCAGGAAGGGGATTTCGCGGAGGCAGTTTATCGAATCCTCTATGGCGGGCGTTGCCGCGAGCCGAATGACAGGATTGCGTGCCCAGGGCGCCGAAGTGAACAGGAGTGACTCTGCCGGCGATGAAGCAGGAGCCGGCGAACGCATCACGGTATCGCTGAACGCCGGATGGCGGTTCAAACGGCAGGGGACGCCGGGCGCCGGAATTGAGCCCGAGTTTGTCGGCGCGGAACGTCCCGGCTACAACGACAGCGGGTGGGAAGAGGTGGTTGTTCCTCACACCTGGGACGCGACTGCTGACAATCCATTTTGCGTTACAGACCATTTCCGGGGCCTGGCCTGGTATCGCCGCGAGGTTGAAATTCCGGCGACGTGGCGTGGACGCCGGGTGTGGATTGAGTTCAACGCCGTCTTCCAGGTGGCGGATGTCTACATCAACGGACATCACCTGGGCCGGCACGTGGGCGGATTCACGGGCTTCGGGTTTGACATGGCGGACCACCTGAAATTCGGCGCGGCAAACCTGCTTGCCGTCCATGTGAATGACGTGCTGGATCCAGCCATCGCTCCGGCGAATGAAACGAATGTTCCTGGCTACGGAGGTATTTACCGGAACGTTTCTTTGGTTTCGATGGCCCCCTTGCACATCCGGCGTAATGGAACATGGGTGACAACAACAGATGAGCCTGGAAAGCCAACGCTGGTGAACATTCGGACGTGGGTGGAGAACCAAAGTTCCCAAACGCGGAGTTTCACCGTTGAGAATATTATCCTGGATGCCGATGGACGGGAAATAGCGAAGCTTCCATCCAGACAAAGCGTCGGACCCAACAAAGTCGCGGAAATTATAGATGTCGCACGCATGTCCAACCCGCATCTCTGGTCGCCGGATGATCCACATCTTTATCAGTTGGAGAGCATCGTTTCTGTTGACGGCAAAGTGACCGACCGCTGCACGACCACGTTTGGTATTCGCTTCATGGATCATGACGCAGCAAGCGGATTCACGCTGAACGGCAAGCCGATTGTTCTGCGCGGGGTGGACCGCCGGCAGGATTACGGCTTTCTGGGCGACGCCGTGCCG
>JAJXZM010000493.1 GCA_021780055.1 Acidobacteriota bacterium | reverse complement strand
GAAGGTCAAGCGGCTGCTGGCCTTGAAAGTATCCTGCGCATAGAAGTTGAAGTCATTGCCGCGAAGCCCGCGGGAGAGATCACCGGTTCCGTCCGGCTGATCGCCGCCCCCTTGCAGGAAAAGGAGTGGCTGCCCGATCAGGAAGTTGGCAAAGGCGTTGCTCAGCGGCGCAGGAATGAAAACGAAGAACCCATTCGAGGCGATACCGTTAACCACGTTGATCTGATCGCGCTGGTAATAGGCGCCGAACTTCATCTCGTGCCGGCCATGTATCCAGGTCAAAGACTCTGAAGCGGCATAGGCATTCTCGTAGCTGTTTCTGGGGCCGGTGATCGGATCGCCGATGCTGGCATAGCCTCCGCCACCAAACTGAAGGAAGGGGGGACCGGCGGCGATTCCCAGCGTGGGCTGATATTGAAAGCCCAGCGACGCGGGCGAGGTGTGGTTCAGATGCTCGTTGTAAAGAAACTTGTTCCGCAGGAAGGTCGCCCGAGTGATGCTCAAGAGTGTAGGTGAAAAAGTGTGGGTCAACTGGGCGACAAAGTTCTGTGCGCGTCGATCCTGACCCACGGGAAAGCCCGGTACGCCGGCTCCGGACGGAGACAAGGGGTCGAAGCGGTTGCCATTTAGAAACATGTAACGAAAGCTCAGTTGATCGCTGGAAGAAAGGTTCTGGTCGATGCGAACACCGAACTGGTCCTCGTTCTGGCGCAGAATCTCGGTGCCGTTGTATAGGTTCAGCACACCGTTCGAGTCCGCGGCGTTCGGCAGGGGGTAAAGATCCAGCACATTCTGAGCGGTGGGGTCGATGAAAGGCACCTGGCTACCCGGCAGAGGCGTGGGGCCTCCGGGCGTAAAAAGATTGAAGAGCGGCCCACTTTCTGAAAAGTCGCCCTGCCTTTCGAGCGCAGAGGGCACGCGCACGCTGTTGAGGGTTTCGCCCTGGCGGTTTCGGAACCCTTCGTAATAGCCGAAAAAGAACATCCGATCCTTGCGAATCGGGCCGCCCAGCGTACCGCCAAACTGGTTCTGACGGTATTCAGATTTTTTGAAACCAGCCGCATTCTCAAAGTAGTTTGCAGCGTCCAATTTGTCATTACGCAAAAACTCCCAGGCAGCCCCGTGCAGGGAGTTGGATCCGGACCGTGTAATGATGTTTGTTGTCGAACCGGCGGCGCTGCCAAACTCCGCGTTAGACGTGCTGGTCAGAATCTTGAACTGAGCGATGGCATCGATGGGCGGCTCGAGCACAAAGCCTCCATCCACCGCGTTGACGTTGGACGCGCCATCAATCAGGAAATTGTTGGACTCCGGCCGCTGGCCGTTCACCGAGTAGGCTTGCCCGTCGCGAAGCGAGCCGCCAGCCTGGGCTAGGCCCGGCGTGATCGGCACCACTCCGGGCTGCAACAAGCCAAGCTGGGAGAAGTTCCGGCCGTTCAGAGGCAGGTCCAGAATCTCACGCTCATTCACCGTTTTCCCAAGCGTCGTGCTTGATGTCTCAATCAGAGGCGCGTTCGAGCGGACTTGAACCAGCTGGGTCGGGGAGCCGATGGTCAGGTGAATGGGCACGCTGGCAGCCTCATTCACGCTGAGCGAAATGCCCTCCTGGACGAACTTGCGAAAACCTTTGGCAGTCGCTTCAAGTCGATAATGCCCAACGGGCAGCAGAACGAGGACATAGGCGCCGCGATGATCGGAAACGACAGTTCGAGTCAAGCCCGTTTCAACTTGAATGGCTGTGACTTCCGCATTAGGAATTCCTGCACCGCTTGGGTCAATCACCACACCGCGTATGCTAGCGGTGACTTCCTGCGCCGCAAGAGGGCTGCATACAACCGCCAGCAGCAGGAGAAGAATAAAACCATGAACAATCTTTGAAATTCGTTCTTTCATTGGTCTTCAACCTTTCAAAATTTGTTATTCAGCGTGGGAATCCATGCCAGGGAAGAACCGCCGGCAGGTCCGTTGCCCGCGGTGGTTGCGCGAAATCGAGGAGGGAATCCACTAACGCGTACCGGAAGAGACAAGCGATTGGAGCACTTTAGCCATGGCCGCAGGATCAAAACCGAAAGGTCCGGCTTTGCTCTTGTAAGCCACGAGACCCTCGCGGTCAACAACGTAGAGGCGGTCCGGCCAGCCGGTGTAAGCGCGTTCGGTAGAATCCTGCATATCATCCACCACAGCGGGAATGTGAATTCCGAGTTTGACCACGCAGGTTTCTGCCGCTTCATCACGTTCAAGGAAAGTTTTAGCGCTCGCAATGAGGATGTGTTCTTTAATGTTGCTCGGCATCTCCCATCCGTCTGTGGGATGCGCCTCTTCGATGTAAACCACATAAAACGCGGCCCTGTCCTTGTACTCCTCATACAGCTTGTTGAGCTCGGGAACCTCCCGGCGAAAGGGCGGTCAAGTATGACTGCCAAAAATAAGTACCACGGGCTCTTGCCCGCGAAATGAAGAAAGGCGCACAACCTGGGAGCCGTCTGCTGTCTTGAGCGCGAAGTCCGGAGCGGGTCCTCCGACTTTCAGGTGGCCCCTGCGCGCGATCAGCCACATCGGCTCAAACGGAAAGAGTAAATAGGCAACCGTCGGCAGCTTCGACATGATGCGCCCGAACACCGCCGGCGGTTGCAGCATGGCGACAAACAAGCCGCTGAGCAGGACCATATAAGCCAGCAGCACCGGAATCCCGTATTTTAGAAATGTTCGCATCGGCTTGTGCACCTTGTATGAAGGCAAAGCGCTTCCCTTGGGCAGAAAGAGCCGCCAGTCATTCGACAAACAGGCGGACACACTTCGCCCCACATTTAACGTAGTTTGTAGCGTGACTTTGGACCCGACGAAATTTGCTCCAAGAATTCAGTAGCGTATATGTGGGCCGATGGCCCGTCAATAATCTCAGGATGGTATTCGGCCTGATAAAAGGGGCTATGCGGTCGCTAATTTTCTTTTGGAGGAAAACTTAATGAGAGGCAATTTTCTCGAAGTGTAAGCAGACTAGCTTTCCGCGTACGCCTCTCCCGACAGCATTGACTTGATTCGCGAAAGGCCTTTGGAGCCTGCGGCAAGAAGGCAGACGCCGGCCAGGACGGGACACACGCCGGCTACAACAATCGCCGGTCCGAAATCC
>JAJXZM010000205.1 GCA_021780055.1 Acidobacteriota bacterium | reverse complement strand
TTAAGGAAGGTGCTGTTTTCGGGTTGCTGGGGCCAAACGGGGCCGGCAAGACCACGACAATCCGCATGATCGTTCGCATCCTGATTCCGGATGAGGGATCGGTGCGTGTCCTGGGCCAGCCGCTGAGCGACCGGACGCAGGACCTGATCGGTTACCTGCCGGAAGAACGAGGTCTTTATCGCCAGATGAGAGTGCTTGAAGTGCTTCGTTTCCTGGGAGCGCTGAAAGGGCTTCCGGAGCAGGAGTCGGAGCGCCGCGCCCGTGTCTGGCTTGAGCGCCTGGGACTATCGGCCCGGCTTAACGATGAGGTCAACAACCTGTCACGCGGGATGCAGCAGAAAGTGCAGTTCATCGCCGCCATTCTCCACAAGCCCACGCTGGTGATTCTGGATGAGCCATTCACCGGGCTCGATCCTGTCAACGCCGCCGTCATCAAAGACGTGATGCTTGAACTTCGCAGCCAGGGCGCCACCATCATCCTCTCAACCCACCGCATGGACCAGGTGGAGCAGATGTGCGACTCCATCTGCCTGATGAACAAAGGACAGAAGATCTTGGATGGCGAATTGAAAGCGATCAAGAAGTCGTACGGCAACAATACCGTCCGCATGGAGTTTGTTGGCGACCCAGCTTTCATGCAGCTTCCCGACGTGGTTGAGAGGATAAACTCTTACGGCGAGATGGTCGATATTACCCTGCGCCCGGGCGCCGATGCCCAGCAGATCTTGAAGAGCGCCGTCGGGCGTGACGTTCAGGTCCGCCGCTTTGAGCTGATGGAACCTCCGTTGAACGACATCTTTATTCAGAAAGTTTCGGAGCGCAATGCGTAAGATCTGGCTGGTCTTCAAACGCGAATACATCACCCGGGTGCGGACAAAAGCCTTTATCCTTGGAACGCTCGCGCTGCCCCTCCTCTCGACGTCCATCCTGGTGATTTCGGTACTCCTCTCAGCCGGAGGCTCAGCATCTACCACGAAAATCGCCATCATGGATGAAGTCGGAGGGCTAGGCAAACCTGTTCAAGAGGCCCTGACACAGAACGAAAGTGCAGGCAGGCGCGATGTTGAGATCGTCCAGATTGTGGAACACCCTTCTCCACAAATGGAAGCCAGCTTCTACTCGCAAATCGACAGGGGTGCGCTTGACGGCGTCCTGGTGCTGCCCAAAGGCCTGATGGATGAAACAGCTTCCGCCCGGTTCCACGCCAAGAGCGTGTACGCGATGGCCCTGATGGGGCGTATTGAGCGGGCCGTGAGCAGCGCCGTCCTCTCACAGCGGCTGGCCGGAGAGGAGAGACAGGACGGAGCGATCAAAAACATGCTCCAGCTTGCGCAGGTCCAACTGGTGAACCTGTCGCCTAAGAAAACGGAGGACCCGAACAACTCCAACTTTGCCATCGCCCTCATTGCCGGCATGGTCCTCTATTTGACGCTGATTGTTTACGGTGTGGCGACCATGCACTCCGTGATGGAAGAAAAATCCACGCGTATGATCGAAATCCTTGTCTCTTCGATCAAGCCCTTTGACCTGCTGACCGGAAAAATTGTAAGCGTGGGGGCCGTCGCGTTGACCCAGTACGCGGTGTGGGCGGTAACAGTTGGTGTATTGTTCGCTTCAGCGTCGAGTTTCGCCAGGTTTCTGCGGCCGGGCGCCGCGGCACCCGAGATCCACCTGCCTCCAACGCTGCTGATCTGCCTGGTGGTTTTTTTCCTGGCAGGATATCTGCTCTACTCGGCGCTTTATGCGGCGGCCGGGGCAATTGTATCCACCGAAGATGAGGCACGACAGGTGCAGATGCCGCTGACTATGCTGATCGTCTGCAGCTTTCTGCTTTTCAACGTGGTCCTGAACGATCCCAACTCCACTCTTTCAGTGGTCCTCTCAATCACGCCTTTTCTCTCGCCCATTCTGATGACCCTGCGCGTGGCCATGCAGACTCCGCCGCTCTGGCAGATCGCGCTGTCGCTCGCCCTGTCAATCTTGACCACCATCTGGGTGATTCGCATCTCGGCCAGAATCTACCGTGTCGGTATCCTGATGTACGGGAAGCGTCCCTCGCTGAAGGAATTGCGCCGCTGGTTGCGGTATTCGTGAAGTGTGTAAGCCTTGTCAGCGTTTAGGACAGCACACGCCCGGCGGGATCGGTGAGCCGTGCGGACAGGTCTGGGGATGCTTGAGGAAGATACAGAGTTTTTCCGTTACTTCCGCGCTCAGGCTGTGTTCAACCTTGCAGGCATTCGCGTCCAGCAGGTCTTCGGGGATTGCGAACATTTCGTAAAACAGCCGCTCGGAAAGGCGGTGGCGGCGGATCACGTTGCCGGCGCGCCGCCGGCCCTGTGGCGTGAATGAAATCATGTCATCCTGATCAATGTGGACCAGCTCTTCCTGGGCCATCAAAAGGAATGTGGCGCGGTTCTGGACAAATTCCGGCAGAGCCGAAGAAGGAAAAACTTCCCTGCCCATGTCTTCCTGGTGGTGCCACACAGCCTTGAGCAGGTTCTCGATCAGTTCCTCTTCGTGAGCCGGAAACACAGAAACTTCAGAGAGCTTGCCATGGTGGAGTTCGATTCGGCGCTCCGCCATGCGGCCGATTTCGGGATCGTGCGTCACCATGACAATGGTGTGGCCCTCGCGGTGCAACTCGGTGAAAAGGCTCATCACCAGCGCTTCATTGACTTCATCAAGGTTCCCTGTAGGTTCGTCGGCGAGAATCAGATTGGGCTGATTGATAAGCGCCCGCGCCACGCAGACGCGCTGTTGTTCGCCGCCGGACAACTGCGAGGGCAAGTGATGAATCCGGTCGCCCAGACCCACGCGCACCAGAGCTTCCCGCGCCTCCGACTCTTCCGCCAGGCTGTGGAAATACTGGGCCAGCATCACGTTCTCCAGCGCCGTCAGGTAAGGCACCAGGTGGAACTGCTGAAAGACAAATCCAATCTTCTCAGCGCGGAACCGCGCCAGATCCGTGGACGAGAGGCTGCCGATTTCCTCGCCTCCGACGCAAACGGAACCGTCGCTGGGCGAATCGAGCCCACCGAGAATGTTCATCAATGTACTCTTGCCCGAGCCGGAAGGGCCCATCACCGCAATCCATTCTCCTTTTTCGACGGAGAATGAGACACTTTTCAAG
>JAJXZM010000059.1 GCA_021780055.1 Acidobacteriota bacterium | reverse complement strand
TCACGCGCTCCATGGGTGGCCTGTTGATCCCGCCTTCGACTTTCAGCCGGGCTTCCGGATGGACCGCTTTCAATCCGAACAATTTCTTTTCGATCATTGCCTGATCGGCAGCACGCGGGATGCGGACATCCACCGTGGCCCGGGCAAGTTCGGGAACAACGTTTGTTCGCGTACCACCCTCGATGACGCCCACGTTCAGCGTCAGGCCGCGCCGCGGCTGCGCCATTTTTTCAATCTTCAAAATCTGCCGTGCCAGTTCGCCGATCGCATTGATCCCCGCGGCGGGGTTTACGCCGGCATGCGCCGAGCGGCCCTGAACAGTCAGGCGAAATTCTCCCACTCCTTTGCGAGCCGTCTTCAGGGCGCCGTCCTGCGCCGGCTCCAGCACCAGCACTGCGCGGGAGCCTTTTGCCAGGCGCTCGATCTCGTGGCGGAATGCCCCGCTTCCAGTTTCCTCTTCCGGGTTCAGGAAAAGCTGCACAGGGCTTGCGGGCTCAGCCCCAAGCGCCTGCAGCGCCCGGACCGCCGCAAGGGCCAGCACGATGCCCGATTTCATGTCCAGAACTCCCGGACCATAAGCGCGGCCTCTTTGGATTCGGAAGGGCATACGCGCGAGTGTGCCTTTGGGCCAGACGGTGTCGTGATGGCCGATCAGAAGAATCGGTTTTTGCTGGCTCGATTTCTTCTGCCCTTTCGCGCTCTGGCGGTAACCGGCCGCGCGCGACCCGCTCCAGAACTCAGCAACAAGAGCAGCGCCGGTTTTCGAGTTTTCAATCAACGAAACTTTTCCGTGCTGGCGGCGGAACTCGCGCGCGAAAAAGCGCGCAACGTGGTCGATATCCGCGCGCGAATATGTGGGGGATTCTATTTCCACGGCCTCGCGCAGAAGTTTCATGGTGTTGGGCAGATCACGACGACAGTAGGCAAGCAGCTTGCGAAATTCCAATTTTACCCTCTCGGTTGTAAGCGATGGCTCGGCGCAGAAGCGAAGGAACTTCCCAGCCGTGACAGCAAACGGTGTTTCATTCTATCCTAGCTGTATCAGTCTGAGCGAACGTTGCCGCCGGGCGCGGCGTTGTGGTGTAAAGAGGTTCTCCGTTGAACAAGATCTCTCTGGCCCTGGTGGTTCACTCGCATCAACCTGTCGGTAACTTCGATCACGTTTTCGAAGAAGCTTACCAGAAAGCCTACAATCCCTTCGTGCAGACTTTGTTCCGCCATTCGCGCATCCGTGTGGGCCTGCACTTTTCCGGATGCCTGTTGGAATGGATTGAAAAACATCACTACGATTACTTCGACGCTCTCAGAGAACTGGTGTCCCGCGGCCAGGTGGAATTGATGGGCGGAGGATTTTATGAGCCGGTCCTTTCCGCCATTCCCGACGCCGACAAAACCGCGCAACTCTCGCGGCTGGGCGATTATCTTGAGAAGCACTTTGGCGCGCGCCCTCAGGGGGCGTGGCTTACTGAGCGCGTGTGGCGGCCTGATCTGGTGCGGCCACTGGCGGATGCCGGCATCCGGTACGTGGTTCTGGATGACACCCACTTCATTGCCGCAGGCGTGGAGCTCGGGGACTTGTACGGGACATATCTTACGGAGGACCTCGGCGCACAGCTTCAACTTGTCCCCAGTCTAAAGCGGCTGCGCTACACCATCCCTTTCCACGACATAGGTGACACGTTCGATCTGCTCCGGCAGAAAATCGGCCAACCCAATGTTTTGTTTGCGGCCGGCGACGACGCGGAAAAGTTTGGAATCTGGCCCGGAACTCACGACCTGTGCTACACACGGGGCTGGCTGGAGCGCTTTTTCCAGGCCGTCGAAGATTCGTGGGACTGGCTTGAAAGCACAACGCTTTCCAGCTTTATTTCCGCACACAGACCGCTCGGCAGAGTTTATCTGCCAACCGCGTCCTATCCCGAAATGATGGAATGGGCGCTCCCCGCGCACGCCTGCCAGGAGTTCATGCAGTGCCTGGACGAAACGGAAAACATGCAATCTGGCGAGCGCTTCCGTAAATTCCTGCTGGGCGGCACCTGGCAAGGATTTCTGGGCAAGTACACCGAGTCAAACCAGACCCACAAGCTGATGCTGGATGTCAGCCGGCGTTTTCACAAGGCTGAAGCGGACGTTCCCGCAGACGGCGAGCGCCGCAGCCTGCTCGACGAAACCGAGGCTCATCTGCTGGCGGCGCAATGCAATGATGCCTACTGGCACGGCCTGTTTGGCGGCCTGTATTCGCCGCACCTGCGCAGCGCGGTGCTGCGGAACCTGGTCCAGGCTGAGACCTTGCTCGACAGGTTGAATGGCGATGCAGGAACGAATAGCGTTCGAGTTGCGCCAGCCGATTTTGATGTGGACGGCGAGCGGGAAATCCTGTTTTCACACCCCAACGCTGGAGTGGTCCTGAAGCCGTCAGATGGTGGCACCGTTTCGAGCCTGCGGTTCAAGCCCGCCGCGACGGAGCTCATTAATTCACTGATGCGGCGGCCTGAGGTCTATCACAGCAAGATCCGATCTGGCGTCGAGAGCCATGAGAGAACTCCGTCTGACACCCAAGCCGATCTCAACGACCTTCTGCGCTACGACCGGTACATGAAGCATTGTTTCCGGACCTATCTTTTCCCGCACTGGAAGCAATGGCCGGATTTTGAGCGGCTCGACTTGCAGGAGGAAAACGGCCTGGCCGCGGGCGAATGGCAGCTAACAACACGCCCTTCCGCAAACCCGGTAGAGCTATTATGCCAATCGCGATATGAGCGTGACGGTGGAAGCTTCGATGTTGAAGCGCGCAAGATTTTTCTTGCGAGAGGCACAGAGGCCGGCTTCCATGTTGAATGCCGCTCGTTGATTTCAACCAATCAGACCCACGTTGTGCCTCTATCGCTTGGCGTCGAACTGGTGTTCAACCTTCTGGCGCCGAACGCTCCAGACCGCTACTTTGCCGCAGCCGGCGAGCGGCATCCACTGGAATTCTCCGGCGAGATCCAATCTCCAAAACTGGAACTTGTTGACGAATGGCAAGGCGTCAGGCTGGTTCTTGAAACCCGGCCCGAATGCCGCTGGTGGATTGTTCCGATCCGTACGGTTTCACAGTCGGAGACGGGTTATGAAAGTGTTTACCAGGGTTCTGCG
>JAJXZM010000167.1 GCA_021780055.1 Acidobacteriota bacterium | reverse complement strand
CTCCTGGTTCCCCGTGGCAAGAGAGACGCGCTGGCTGCCATCTATGCGTTTGCCCGTTCGGCAGACGACTTCGCAGATGAGCCCGGCGTGGAAGGCCGCCTGGAGAAGCTGGCGGAGTGGCGACGTAATTTGTATGCGTGCGCTGAGGGTAGAGCTGACCATCCAACTTTTCTGGCGCTCGGCGACACCATCGAGAGGCACAGCCTGAGCGTGAGCAATCTTGACAACCTGATCCGCGCCTTCGAAATGGACGTGACCGTCAGCCGCCACCAGAATTTTGAATCTCTCCTGAGCTACAGCACCTGTTCGGCCAACCCGGTGGGGCGCCTGATGCTGGAATTGTTCGACCACCGTGACCCGGAGCTTTTCGCGCTTTCGGACAACATCTGCGCCGCGCTTCAACTCACAAATTTCTGGCAGGACGTCCGGATTGATCTCGAACGCGACCGGGTCTATCTGCCGCTCGATGACCTGGCAGCTTTCGGCCTTTCGGTTGACATCCTGAAACGCTGGAAGCTTGAAAAGAGTATGCAAGCGAACTCTGAAATGGAAGGTCATTGGCGCGGCCTGATGGCGCTTGAGGCGAAACGGACATGGGAATTGTTCGAAAAGGGCAAGCCGTTGCCTGAGCGCGTTGTTCCGCAGCTTCGCCGCCAGCTTCGCTTGACGTGGCTGACGGGGACGTCTATTCTGGCGCGAATTGAGGCCGTTGACTATGATGTGTTCCAACGGCGTCCTAAACTGAAAGCGTTCGATTTCGTGCGGTTGTATTTCAAGGCCCGGAGCCCTGTCAGCACTGAGACTGCGGCATACGCCAAGAGCGTTGCCGCCAACCCCGGGCGCAAGCAGTGATTTGTTAGCCGAGAGGGACGTTGAGAACCCCCCTCCACAACATTCCGGTAACTCTCCTGATGTTCTATGGCTGAAGATGTTCTGATTATTGGCGGCGGACTGGCGGGCCTCGCTGCCGGTGTTGTGCTGGCTGAGGCTGGCCGACGCGTCCGCTTGATCGAGCAGAAGCCCTATCTTGGCGGGCGTGCGCGTTCTTTCCGGGACAGCGTCACGGGCTCTGTTGTCGATAACGGCCAGCACCTCTTCATGGGCTGCTACCACTACACGCTGAAGTTTTTTGAAGCCATCGGTACGTCTCACACGGTCACCTTCGGGCCTCAACTTCACGTCCGCTTTCTGGATACGGCCAAGAGGCTCACTGAACTCCGCTGCCCGGCTTTGCCGTCGCCGTGGCATCTGCTTTCGGGTGTGTTCCTCTCCAACAGTTTCTCGCTTGGAGAAAAGATGGACGTCTTGCGGATGGGCAGGGCGTTGCGCACTGCAAAAGAGGCGGCAGTCAAAGCCGATGAGCCAGACAGCCTCACGGTTGAAGAATGGCTCGCCGGCGTGGGCCAGCGGGAAAGTCTGCGCCGCAACTTCTGGGACCTTATTTGCATTGGGGCGATGAATGAAGACCCGAAAATTGCCTCCGCTCTTCTCTTCGATCGTGTCCTGCGCCTGGCGCTGTTCAGCTCTCCGCTCGACTCGCGCCTTGGTATTCCGAGCACCGGATTGAGCGATTGTTACACCGGCGCTGCGGCGCGTGCCATTACGGAGCATGGAGGAATCGTCGAACTGCGCCGCGACGTGCGCGAACTTTTGGTTTCGAATGGTGAATGCCGCGGCGTCAGACTGGCCGACGGGACTGCATTCGAGGCACAAACGGTTTTGTGCACCGTGCCGTGGCACATGCTGCCCAGACTGCTTCCTGATGACACATTTAACTCGGGAACGTTCTTCTCTCGCATTCTCAATCTGCGCCCGGCGCCCATCATTTCCCTCTACTTGTGGTTTGACCGTCCTGTAACCGACCTGGAGTTTGTGGGGTTGCGCGGAACAACCATCCAGTGGCTTTTCAACAAGGGCAGTATTCTCGGCACGGATGAGAATTACGTATCGCTGGTTCTGAGCGGTGCTCACGATCATGTTTCCCGCTCCAAGGAGGAGCTGCAGGAGATGGCGCTCCAGGAGCTTAGAAGTCTGCTGCCAGGCATGGCGGATGCCCGGCTGACTCATTCACTGGTAATTAAAGAGCGCTTTGCCACCTTCTCGCCTTGCGTGGGAGTTGACGCTTTCCGTCCCCCGGCCGTGACACCTGTTCACGGCCTCTATCTTGCGGGGGACTGGACGGACACCGGCCTGCCTGCAACCATCGAGGGCGCGGTCCGAAGCGGCTATACTGCTGCAGAAGCCATACTTCATTCCGACTGAGGATTACATCTGGCCGGCGGCTGCGACCTGGCGTCTCTCATAGAGAGGGAATTCCTCCGTCAGCGCGGTCACTTCCTTGCGGACGCGCGCCAGCAGAGTTTCATTCTCCAGGTCGCCCAGAACTTCGGCAATCCAGCCGCCGATCTCGCGCATCTCGGCTTCCTTCATGCCGCGCGTGGTAACTGCGGGCGTTCCCACGCGGATTCCACTGGCCACCATGGGAGGGTTGGGATCGAATGGAATGGCGTTTTTGTTGACGGTGATGCCGGCGTGCTCCAGGGCCTTTTCGGCCTGCTTGCCGGTGACGTTCTTTGAGAAAACATCCACCAGCATCAGGTGATTGTCCGTTCCGCCGGAGACAATGCGGAATCCCCTGGAAGCGATGGTCTCACACAGCACGCGGGCGTTTTCGACAATCTGTTTCTGATATTCGTGGAAGGCCGGCTGCAGCGCTTCGTGGAAGCAGACCGCCTTGGCGGCGATCACGTGCATCAGCGGGCCCCCCTGAATGCCGGGGAAGATGGTCTTGTCGAGCGCCTTGGCGAACTCAGCCTTGCAGAACGTTGCGCCGCCCCGCGGCCCTCGCAGCGTCTTGTGGGTGGTGGTGGTGACAAAGTCGGCGTGCGGGAAGGGGCTGGGGTGCAACCCGGCCGCAATCAGTCCGGCGATGTGCGCCATATCCACCATCAGCAGCGCGCCAGATTTCCTGGCAATCTCTCCGAAGCGGACAAAATCAATAATCCGCGGATAGGCGCTGGCGCCGGCGACGATCAGTTTCGGCTTGTGCTCCATTGCCAGCTGCTCAAGTTCGTCGTAGTCGATGGTCTCCGTCTCTTTTTTCACACCGTAGGGGACAATGTTGTACATCTTGCCCGAG
>JAJXZM010000392.1 GCA_021780055.1 Acidobacteriota bacterium | reverse complement strand
AATCGGGGTTGATCTGGACTCCCCTGTTTTTCGAAAGGGAAAGAAGCCCGGCCTGCCGTAGTTTTCTGGTTTGAGTCCCGACGATGGCGCGAGACAGCTTGAGTTTTTCTGCAAGCGCCTGCGGTTTAAGGGAAGGATGTCGTGAAACTTCCTCGAGTATCTGATACGAATGAGTTTCCAGCCAAGAATCGCTCTTCATGAGAATATGTCGGATGTTAATTTATTGAGCTGGTTATGTTCCTTTAATGGCCTTAAGGAAGGGATAAGAAATGAGCTTCCTTTTTGAATGAACCCGTAACTTCAAAGTCTACCGCGATTTCATTCCAGCGCCAACATGCTGCGCAGGCACGGTCGCATTCTTGTCGCGCAGCAGCTTCCTTTCTATATACGATAAACGATGCCGTTGCGTTTCGTTTTGTCGTGCAAAAAATAAGTTCAGTGGGCTCATCTTGCCACGCGGAGGTGCAGGCCGATCCCTGATTCCAGTTGCGAAAGATAGAGTATGATCTGATTTGAAACGCCATGAAACCTGTCCTCCGCAGCCGCTGGAAAATCAGCCCGCGAGAAGCGATACGGGTCCAGACGCGCCTCCGCGAGCGCGTAGTGCTGGAAGACCGCTTCGGGCAAATTCGCTACGTTGCCGGCGCGGATATCGCATTTGATCCCTCGACCGAAGTGGCTTTTGCCGGGGTCATCGTTTACCGCTTTCCATCCCTGGAAGAAGTGGAACGCCGGATGGCCCGGCGCAAGCTGCAATTCCCCTATGTGCCCGGCCTGCTTTCGTTCCGTGAAATTCCGGTGCTGAGGGCGGCCTTTGCGCGCTTGAAGACCGAGCCTGACCTGTTGCTGATTGACGGTCATGGACGCGCGCACCCGCGGCTGTTCGGACTTGCGTGTCACGTTGGTGTGCTGTTTGACAAGCCGGCCATTGGGTGCGCGAAGTCGCTTCTGGTCGGAGAAGCAGGCCGCCCCGCGTCAAAGGCGGGATCAACCGCGCCGCTCCGATTCAAAGGAGAATGTGTGGGAACTGTTCTACGGACCCGCGACAATACCCGGCCAATTTTTGTCACTCAGGGGCACCGTATTTCGCTTGCGACTGCGGTGAAGGTGGTTCGCGCCTGCGTTGATGGCTACCGAATTCCCAGACCGACCCGCGAAGCGGACCACTATGTGCGCGACCTTCGGCGCGCCTACCAGCAAACGCTTCTTAAGCACTAGTTTCGCAGGTGCGGCCGTTTGTTGCGGGCAGTGCGATATAATGCGGTAAAGAGGAGCGGTGATGCCAGAAAAGAAAGCAATTCCATCTGATACAGGCTATGCGCCCGCAGTCGAGAAATCTCAACTCATGTCCGCCTCGGAAATTGACCGCACGCTGGTGCGGCTGGCCCATGAAATTCTTGAGCGGAACAACGGCATTGAAAATCTGGTCTTCGTGGGGATCGAGCGGAGGGGCGTTCCGCTGGCCGAGCGGCTTGCCCAGACGATTGGTGGGATTGAATCCGCGATGCCTCCGGTGGAAAGGCTTGACACCAGTTCCTATCGGGACGATTTATCGGCGCCCGGCCCGCGGCCGGCCCCAGGATCCGTTCCCCTGAGGTTTTCAGTGGATGGCAAGAAGGTGATCCTGGTGGACGATGTTCTTTTTACGGGCCGCACCACGCGTGCCGCACTTGAAGCGTTGCTGGCCTTCGGACGCCCGCAACGAGTGGAATTGTGCGTCCTGATTGACAGGGGACATCGCGAACTGCCTATTTTGGGGAACTACGTCGGTCGCACGCTTCAGACGTCCGGCACCGAAGTGGTGGAGGTCCGCCTAAAGGAAGTGGATGGTGAAGATCGCGTGGTCCTCTGCGAAACAGGGAAATGACCGGTAGTTTAGATACCCGACGGTCAGACCCGAAACCGCCGCCATCAATTTTATGTGGAGGCCTTGCCGGTTTCCAGGCTCAGGCCCACGTGTTTTGCCTTGAGATTCTCCTCAATCTGCGCCAGCACATTGGGCGGGCAGCCTTTCCACTCCGCTACCGCTTTGTTGCCCAGGTAAGGCAGATCTTTCACGCCTTCCTTGCTTGAAAAGAACCCGCCCACTACCAGGTCTCGTAAATGGTTGAAAAACGCCACGTAGTTGGCGTCCCCGGGCGCGGCCTTATCCGGGTAAGCGATGCGGTCCAGGATTTTCTTGTGCTGGGCCGGCGCGCACGCCGCGAAGTCATGCCCGAATTCCCTGTTGCATTCAATGTCCAGCCAGGTGAGGCCGCCCAGAATTTCCGCTTTGAGCCTTCCGCCCTTGAATTCGAGCCAGTCATCAATAAACTCCGGAACACCGGCCTGACTTGCGCTCGAGCTTAGATCATCGGCGGGAATGATCAGGTCACTCAGGACTTTGACCGTCTCCCATTCGTGGTCATTGAACACCTTTCGATGATAGGCGGAGGCTGCTTCTGCAACTGCGCTTCCGGCGGTCTGTGGCTTTGCCGCCATGGCCGTTCCCAGCGGGACCAGCGCAGCCACTGGAACCGCCGAAAAAGCCTTCAGCATATCGCGCCTTTTGATGGCGCCTTCCTGCTTGTTGTTTTCCTTTTCAGCCATGGTACTTGTTGCCCCCTGTTGGATCCCGGATCATTGCCCTTAAATGTTTCGCTTTTTCATCTCATTCACGATGTGCTCTGAAGTCCGCCAGGCCAGAGCCAAAATGGTGAGCGTCGGGTTCTTGTCAGCGTTGCTGACGAACGGCGCGGCATCCGTGATAAACAGGTTCTTGCAATCCCACGCCTGGCAATAGGGATTCAGCGCCGAGGTGCTCTGGTTCGATCCCATCCGTGCCGTCCCCACTTCATGGATGATTTCACCGCCGCGCGAGATTCCCCAGTTTTCATCAGCTCCGGCCGTCCGCACCACTTCTCCGCCGGCGGTTTCGATGATTTCGCGGAAGGTCTCCCGGGCGTGCCGCGCCTGCAGGATTTCATCCTGCGTCCACTTGAAATGAAATTTCAGCACCGGAATGCCCCACTCATCGACGACGTTTTTGTCGATCTCGCACCAACTGTCGTCATTCGGGATCATTTCACCGCGGCTCGAGAAGCCGACGAAGGCGCCGTACAACTTCCGGCATCCCTTCTTCAGTTCCGGACCGTAGCCTCCG
>JAJXZM010000588.1 GCA_021780055.1 Acidobacteriota bacterium | reverse complement strand
TCCGACGATTCTTGACATCTGCGCTCCTGTCACCTCGATTAAACTATGATTCCACTATATTTCGTCTAACAACTTCAAGCGCTGCTTCGAACTTTGGGGCCCGCTCCGCGAGAAGACGTTTGCCCGCGCGCCGCACGCGCGACTTCACTTCTTCCTTGCGGATGTACTCTACCGGAGACTTCCCGTCCATTCGCGCCAGCATCAGACCGCCAAGATGCCGCACTGTCATGCCCTCGAAATCTACCATCGCCGAGCCCGTGAGGCCCGCAACCAGTGCCTGCCAAAACGCGCGCGCAGATTGAAAATAAAGTTCCGTGTAGTGCGGTTGATGGAACGACTTCAGCATCAGATGGTTTAACAGGAACGCGGAATCAAACGCTGGGTCGCCCCAATGGACAACTTCAAAATCGATCAGGAAGATGCTGTCATCACGCACCAGCATATTTTTCGGGCTGTAGTCGCCATGGACAAGCGCGGTCTGGATCTTCCACGAATCTTCTATGAGCTGTCCCAGTGCTTCTCGAACATCGGGGTCCCGTGCAGCCGTCGTGCGGTAATAAGGATCGATCCTTAGTTCGTCAAACACCGTGCGGTCGGCAAACTGCGCCCGGAACGTGGGGGCCTGCTGGCTGGCGGTGATCATGGTGGCAAGCAGACGCCCAGCGGCCTCCGCAACCTCCACTCGGACCTGTCCGTCCAACAGCGACTTCTTCCAAACGACCGAACCCACCGGAGCGGCCGTCATCAGATAAAGGAAGTTCGCGCGGTCCACATGAACCACCCGCGGCACGGCGCCGTCCAGGATAGAACCGAGCGACTGGATGGCTGCTGCCTCCCGAAAGATCCGCTCGCGTTGCGAGACCCAATTGTCTTTCACGCGCAGCTTGCCGAGCGATTGCTTGGCCACCCAGCGGATGCCAGGTCCCTCAATCAGGGAAACAAGGTTTGAAACGCCGCCGCCAAGTTCACGGATGGAAAGCGCTGCAGGATCGCCGGCCAAACCCTGTTCGGCAAGATAGGCGCCAATGGTATCCGGTGTCAGTCGAAGTTCTTCCATTGCAAGAAATTTACGGTCAGAACCGAAAACGTCAGACTCGGTTTGCTGCCTGCCCCATGGCATCCAGGCGATCCAGCAGGCGATAGTGCGCGCCGCACTTCTGGCACTTGATTTCACGGCCTGACCGTGACCCTTCGATCTCCTTGCTTCCGGAAAGAGCGACCAGGCCGAAGTGCCCGTCCGGCGACGCATAATATTCAAACATCATGTTGTTGCACCGCGAGCAGAACTGCCACCGGTGATTTACACGAGGCGACTCAATCATTATCCTGCTCCCCCCGCAAAGCGCGCCACAAACAGTTCCGAGCGGAACCCACATTGTGAAATCACTTCGCGCAAACCGACATTCCAACCATTTGACGCCAGGATTTCCTCCACCGGCACGGGCCTGCAGCCGCCAGTCATCAGCGGCGAACAACGGTAGAGCTGCATCCAGATGGCATTCAGCGCGCGCGCCTGCCGTGCCATGCTTAGGACAATCAGCCGCCCGCCGGGCCTCAGCACGCGAGCAAACTCCTTGAACACGCAGGGAAAATCTCCCTCCATCAACAGGTCGATCATATAAAGATTGAAGAGAATATCGAACGCCGAGTTGCCGAACGGCAAAGAGAGCGCGTTCGCCCGGCACAGATTGGGCCGCTCGACACCGACGGCAGCTAACCGTCTCCGCGCGCGGGAGAGCATCGGCGCGGAAAGATCAACCCCGACGCACCGCTTCAGCCCCGCGGTCTTCGCCAGCGCGCAGAAGAATTCGCCGCCGCCGACTGCAACTTCGAGCACGCGCTTACCCCCGGCAAGGCCGGCCGCTTCATAAGCTTGGCGTGCAGCACGAGCCTCGAACATTGACGACCAAAAACCGTAGACCGGCGCCACCACATCATAAAACCTTGCCAACCGCGCGCGAATGCGAGCAGCCACTACCGGGCTTTGGAGCGAATTATTCAGGCGAGACCTCTGCCCTTCGCGATATCATGGAACTTCGGGGCTCAAACAGACATCTAAGATAACACTATGGAACGGCGAACACTGATAATTGGCGCAGTCGCGGGCGGTATCGGGCTCCTTGAGTACTCCCTTACCAGCCGCTGGATGAACGGCATGCGCGATCCCGCCGGGCTCTCGGTCAAAGCTTACGAGCAATTTGGAAACGAGGCCGCTCTGATGGCCATCACGCCCAATGATGAATTCTACGTCACATCGAAGGGTGGCACACCCACCGTTGATCGCGACAAGTGGCAGATCAAGTTTGACGGCCTGGTCCAACATCCCTTCACGCTGAACTACGAGAACCTGCTGAAGCTGCCGCGCATCGAAAAGGTTTATACGCTCGAGTGCATCTCCAATACCCCCGGCGGCACCGCGCTTGGCAACGCCAAATGGACCGGCACTCCGCTGAAGCCGCTGCTCGAACGCGCAGCACCTTCCGGGGACGCTACTCACGCGGCCATCTACGCCGCCGACGGATTCTCAACCGGGCACACGCTCGAGCGCCTGTGGAACGAAGAGAATTTTATTGCCTGGCAGATGAACGGTGAAGACCTCCCGCCGGTACACGGCTACCCGGTTCGCATTTTCATCCCCGGCAAGTTCGGCATGAAGCAGCCCAAATGGGTGACGAGCATCGAACTGCTGAAGAAGCCGCACCTCGGCTATTGGGAAAGCCAGGGATGGTCCGACGAATGTGAGCGATGGGCACACGCGCGCTTCACCGATCTGAAAGACGGCGCCAAAATCTCCGCGCGCAACTTCGAGTTTGCGGGCTACGCTGTCGGCAACCTGGATGGCATCAAGTCGGTCGAAATCAGCTTTGACGACGGCAAATCCTGGAAGTCCACAGCCATCTTTAGCAACCCGTCGCCCATCACGTGGACCTTCTGGAAATATGCCTGGGTCAATCCCGCGCGCGGCAAGTATCGCATCCGCATCCGCGCTGTCGACGGCACAGGACGAGTGGAAGGCCGCGAACCCACCTCCACCTTCCCCAACGGCGCAACGGGCCAGGAAGTCATCACCGTCACGGTGGCCTGAGCACAGCGTCCACGCCAGCCCACGTCAACCATTACTTGCCCAGGTACTTCTCCGGCTCCTTGTCGAACTTCTCCTTGCAGCCGGACATGCAGAAGTAGATGGTCTTGCCCTTGTACTCGCTGGTGGCGGCTGCCTTCTCAGATTCAATTGTCATTCTGCAAACGGGATCAACAACTTTCATGACGCTCCTTTCAACTGAATCAATATGATTACTTTTTCAAGCATAGTCGATTGATAAAGGTGAATCCAGCCGCGGTGGTCAGATCCTGCATCAAGATAGACAAGTCAGAGGCGTCGACACGGGAACTACAAAATTCCGGCAAGAGGCCAGCATTGCGCTGCACAATTTGAAATCCTGGATACAAGAGATGTAGCGGCGAGGTTATCTCGCCTTGCCCGCAGCCCATGGCAACTTAATCTGCTGCCCAGCGATTTGAAATTGGAGATTTGAGATTGCAGGACAAAATCCGAATTGATGCTACAGACTGTGATTCAGTCTGGTCTGATTGCGCCGGATGGAAAGGGGTTCAGCTGAATACCGGCGCTGCAACCCGAACAGCGGTCCCCCAAGGGCGCCACATCAAGGCTTCCCTGCTTCACCCCGCCGTGCGGACGCGCACCTGCCTGGCAGAGGAAGCGCTAAATGCCTGCCCTATCGCGGGGGCCAACCGCCGCACACTCCCGCCGGGACGATATGGCAACGCAACTTCATTTAACGTGCGTCAAGACCTCCCGCAATCAGCAACTCGGCCGCTTGCTGCAGTCGGTTGTGCAGTTCCGTCATCTTGCCCGACACAGCCCTCTGCTGCTGTTCTAGCCCTGCCTGGATTACCAGCTCCAGTTGCTGGCGGTAAAATTCAAATGAATCTTGCGCGGACGATTGAACCCGGCTGGCTGCCTGCGCGGCCTCCTCCCTTAACGCAGCCGCCGAAACATTTGCTTGTTCAGACAGTTCGTGTAGCACCGGCTCAGAAGCAGCCTTCAAGTCCGCCACCACACGCAAGCTTGCCTGGTCTGCCTCCTGCCGGAGCCGCTGCAGCGTACTGTCGAAGCAGCTCTCGGCGGCCTCCTGCAACTGCGCTGCATGCTGCGCGGCAGCCGTTTGCTGGGAATCCTGGGCAAGACGCCTTACCTCCTCCAGTTGCTGGTCCACAGCCTGGCGAACGCGCTCTTCCATGGATTGCATGCAACCCTGAATCATGGCCGTCAGTTGCTCGCGGGATTCGGCGATGCGCTGGTTGCTTGTGGCCGCCAGTTCCTGCTCCAAAGACTGGTGTGCACCTAAACAGAGATCACGAACTTGTTGCTGTACGCCGTCCGTCTCCAGCTTCATGAACGCGCTGATCTCCTCCCGCGAATGTTCCATGGAGTCTTCAATCTGCTGCTGCATGTGCTGTACAGATGAGTCAATTAGGCCGGCCGCCGTATGTGCAATGTGGCCGGAGATTTCAGAGAGTTCGGATGCCTGCGCTTCTTTGAGAATCCCATCAAGGTGTTGGCGGAAAGCTTCTGCACGCAGTTCATGGTCACGCTGAACGTCATTCCTGGCAGCAGTCGAGGCCTCTGCCAATCGGGTCTGAAAGCCGACAACAGCCTCTTCAATCTCAGGGCCTATTCGGCCCTTGAGCCCTTTCACCACTTCATCCACCGCAGCGTTCAGGCGTTCGGCCGTCTCTCTGACTACTGAGTCCGCATTCTGCTCACAAACCTGGAGCGAAGCCTCCTCCAGAGAGCCCATCTGGCCTTTAGCCGACTGCGCCGCCGCCTGAAGTTCGTCCTCGATCTGGTGTGCGTGCTCGGCGATCAATTCCTGAGCGTTCTTTCTGAGTGAGGCCGCAAAGCTCGAAGTAGCTTCTTCGATGTAAGGTTCCAGAAGCTTTTCTATCTGCTGGGGCGTGGGTGTTTCCGTTCCCTTGCAGGTCAGCCAGACCCACCGGGCAAACTCATCGGTCTGCGATTTGACCAAATTGGCAACACGTTCCTTGCTCTGTTGCGCGACATCGATTTGCATCTGCTGCGCCCCGAGCTCATCCTTCAGCTTCTCGCGCATTTGGCCGGCCGCCTGCTCAATCTGGCCGTTGATCTCACTCTCGACGGCTCCCAGAGCGGCGCGCGCGTGCTCTTCAGCATGGCGCGACATGTCTGAAGCTGTTCTTAGGGAAAAAGTCTCCAGGTCATTTCGGATCCTGTCCTTTAAAGTGGTGTAATCCAGGCGTGGTGAAGGATTGGAGTTGTCCGAGGAAACCGGCAAAGAGCCCGGCAATTCAACCCCCGAAAGCTGACTGACGGCCTGCAGCACTTCCTGAAGCGTGTGCTGCATCCGTTCCATTTCCTGCTGCCAGGGCGCCGCCGGCTCCTCGTGTTCTGGCGTCCGCTTGATCGGCGGGCGACCGTTGTTGCCACCGCGGATTGATCGAAGTTCTTCTGCCAGTGAAAGTGAAATTGGTCCCTTCATTTTGAATTGCTGCGTGCTACACGTCAAAAGATGACGAACGCTGCTCATGGAATGCTCCATGAGATGGCGCAGCAGCCGCGCGGCCCCCTCCCTCTCTGCCCATGGCTGAATGGGCAGTTAAATTGTTACCAGATCAGAATGAAGGACACTGCCGGTTCCTCTTGCGAGGAGGTTAACTCATTCGTTGGTGGTGCTCTGGAAGAACCATGTTGGCCCCGTTGCCCTTGCCTTGACCGGAGGCATTCGTAAAGGACGCTGACCAACCTTACAAAATATTTGAATCACGACTGCCGGGACGAGTCCCCGTCCTGGGTAACGGTGTAACCGGCTGCAGTGATCATTACCGCGAGCCGACTCAAACCTTTCACTTACACTACCCAACCCAGCGAACCTCTGGTGCCGTCCCATTCAACAACCACAAAACAAGATGCTCCGGTCTTATCCCGATTGTCAATAGGGTAATCCCCTAATAAACACCCTGCCTAATGACAGTTCAGTGAACATTGATACCGGGCTTGCAGAGCCGGCGGCGATCATATGTTGTAATTTCAATAACATTCGCGGCGCGCCGCGCATCGCAAGAGACCAGGTCGCTAGCCCTGCCCCAAGGTCGGATTGCCAGCGTTAAACCCCGAGAACGATTGCCCCGAACACATAGCATGGCCTCGCATTTGCAACGCTCCACCGAGCGCACGGAAGCGCGAGGGGTCCTGCCGCGACGGGTTGGGACATGAGAAAGCCGCGATCGCCTCATAATTCAGCCTGGCGGGCAGAAGAAGTAACCATCCAAACCATCTGGGAAAAAGGAACAAAAACAATCGGCTCCTGCACACCCGTGGGAAATTCTGCAAGTGAAGTTTCGTCTGTCTTGGTGAGCCAAAGGCCCAGCGTTTCTTCTCCTCGAACTTCCGCATTGAGCAAACTGTGGTCGCTGAGTTTAATCGTCACATGCCGCCGTCTTACCTCAAAAAGCATTTCAACTCTCCTTTGTTAAGTTGTTGCCGCGCAATCTGTTTTGCCCTCTCCGTTGATGTGCAGCAAACCCTGCGAGCGACGAACAGAGAGGGAAGGGCCCCAATTTACCACCTTGCGGAGCCACCGTCCACGGCGTGTCGTTAAAGCCAATTGCCTTACCGATTAAATTGTTGACTCTGGAACTGGACAGGAAACATGGGGCAAACAACCCTCTACCGATTTCAGATGTCAGCGGTTAAAATTCAACTGCAAGTGAGTCCCAGAGGCAATCTCCGAAAACTGAATTTCCATTTCCGCAAGGCGAGGTGAATGATGGCGTGTGATCCGGAAACCTTGAGGCATGTTCCGCTCTTTGCATTGCTGGATGATGACGAAGTGGCGGTGCTGGCTGGCCAGGTCGAGGAAAAGAAGTTTGCTCCCCGACAGCGCATTTTCAAGGTCGGCGACCCAAGCGGGGCAGCCTACGTGGTGGTCTCGGGGCAAGTACGGCTGACCATTGTGGACGAGGACAACCAGGAAGTGGTGGTGGACGAGCCGACCCACGGCGAGTTTTTTGGGTTCGCTTCCATGTTGGAGCAAACACCACACCAGACCAGCGCCATGGCCATTGAAGAGGTCGAGTGCCTGGAAGTCAGCCGCGACGACATCGCGGTCCTGCTGCAACGAAAGCCGATGGCCGGAATGGATATGCTGACCGTGCTGGGCCGCCAGTTTCACGCCGCGCAGCAACTGGTCCGCAAGCGCGCCACCCGCAACCCGAACGAAATTATCGAGCGGCAGTCCACGCTTGGTGAGCGGGTTGCCGACACGGTGGCGCGGTTTGGCGGCTCGTGGACCTTCATCTCTATTTTTGCAGTGACGCTGGCCATCTATGCAACTATTAACACGCACCTGAGGGAAAAGGCATGGGACCCTTACCCCTTCATTTTGCTTAACCTGTTTCTTTCCATGCTCGCGGCCATCCAGGCACCCGTCATCATGATGAGCCAGAACCGCCAGGACGCCAAAGACCGCCTGCGCTCCGAACTTGATTTTGATGTCAACCGTCGCTCCGAGGCACAGATCCAGGGACTCGCCCGCAAGTTGAACCTGCTTGGCGAACAGATGGGCGACTTGGAAGAAATGTTGCGCGATACGCTGAAGCAAAATGGAGACACGCCCCGCGCGCCGGCGACCTGACCGACAACCTTTCCCGCCAATCGCCAAACCCAACAGGCGCGGAGACTGATTGTTGGTAGAAACAGAGCGCGCGTGCTTATCATTGAGGCTTTCCTGCAACTGCATCGCATAAGGAGAAGAAATGGACCGAAGAACATTTGTAAAGACGGTAGCTGGCACGCTGGCCGCGCCCACTGTGTGCTCGATGTCGGCACAGACCTCGGAGGCAAGACCCGGCGCTTCGGGAGCAAAGAAACGACCGCCCAACGTCATCATCATGATTTGTGATGATCTGGGTTCGGGCGATCTCCACTGCTATGGGTCGTCGCTGAAAACACCCAACCTGGACCGGATGGCGGCAGAAGGCGCCCGTTTTACACGTTTCAACACCGCACACCCCATCTGCTCCGCTTCGCGGGCCGCGTTGCTCACCGGAAGGTACGCCAGCCGGAGTCACCTGGCCGGGGCATACGGGCCCTCTTCGCCCGACGGAATGGATCTGGATGAGAAGACGCTGGCCGACGTCCTAAAGCCCTCCGGTTACAAGTCGATGTGCATCGGCAAATGGCATCTGGGTTATCCGAAGCAATATCTGCCCACCAGCAGAGGCTTCGATTCGTTCTTCGGCGTTCCGTGGAGCGTGGACATGAATCCGTTTCCGATCCTGCGGGACACAGAAGTGATTGAAGAGTTTCCCGACCGCCATATGCTCACGCCTCGTTACACTGAAGAGGCCGTGGAGTTTATTGATTCATCGGCGGGCGTCCCGTTCTTCCTTTACCTCGCGTATTCGTACCCTCACGACCCGCCAAGGTCGTCGCCGCGCTTCCGAGGTCATTCCGGGCTTGGCCACCAGGGCGACGCAATCGAAGAAATCGACTGGAGCGCGGGAGAGATTCAGAAGGCCGTCCATCGAAATGGCCTGGATAACGACACGCTCGTCATTTTCACCAGCGATCACGGACCATGGTTCCAGGGATGTCCCGGTCCGCGCCGCGGGCGCAAGGCCACCACTTTTGAAGGTGGCACCCGTATCCCTTTTATCGCGCGATGGAACGGCACGATCCCAGCTGGACAGGTGATCGACGAATGGGGCTCAAACCTGGATGTGGTGCCCACGGTTGCGTCGTTCTGCGGCGCGAAGACTCCCACAAATCCGCTCGATGGAATGGTCCTATCCAAACTTTTGACGGCCGAATCCGAGCATGTTGACCGCGGCACAATTCTCTACTTCGCGGTTTCCCGCGATCAGGAAATATTGGAGTGTGCACGCAAGGGCAATTGGAAACTCCGCATCGCACAGGGAAACGGAGAAATCTACATCAACGACTGGCTCGGCGGGTCGTGCCTGCCGAAGAAGCATCTGTTGCTGCCCCGTCCGGAACTCTACAATCTGGAACTCGATCCGGCGGAAAGCTACGACGCGGCGGTTGACCATCCCGACATGGTTGCGGAGATCCAGAAGGACATCGAAGCCCTGATTCCAACCTTCCCGGAGAATGTTCAGCAGGCCTACGCGGAGCTGAACGCAAATCCTGGAAGCCCCATGACTCCTCCGGGTGCAGCCACACGACCCGGCAACCTGCTTGCGCCCAAATGGATATGGATCCCGGAATCACGCCGCTGCCAGAGCTAAGGGCCAGACCACGTCAAGACTTAAACATGAGGAATTGGTTCTTATCGCAAATCCTCTTATGGTGAACGAAAAAACTTCCACACGCCCCGTTCGCTTTGCTATGCCCGGCACCACCGGCAGCGCAGCAATGACAGAATTTACACAAGGCTTCGCACTGATTCCTGATCCAGTCCACTGCCACTGCTGAGCCTGGCTCGCTGCCCCGTCACCCAGGCAACAAGAAACAGACCCGCCAAAAACCGCACGATAGTTCTTCTCATTCCAAGCCTCCTTGTGAGGTCCCGCCTCGAACGCTTTCGCTAAACATAGCAGCGCCTAACAGAAGCCGCATCCCATTGAAATCACCGGGTCGGGCCATAGCCTCAGAGTCAGCGACGTACACGACAGGCATTCCCCGCGAGTCCTGAGCGTAGACGACCAACTCGCATGCAATGAGAGCGCTGGGCCATAGGGCCCAACATCGAGCCAGGGTGATGCCCATTTCCGCCTACGAGCATTTCATTTCAAAGAATGACCACGCAGTCGATATACAGTCCATATGGACTAATTTCCCTGTAAATCATGCAATTGTCGTGCGAAATTCTTCAAAATACCGACATTTTCGCTGATTCCATCAGGTAAATACCTGATTGAATCGCCAGACTGGCTGGTCGATAATCAATTGCGAACCGAAATAGTGGAGTGACGCCTGTGGACCGAACCGGAACTCTGTCGTTTTAGGGAGACAGGGCACGGCAGGAATGGTGCCATCGTCTCCTTGAACCCAAGCAGTTAATTGGAGGCCACGATGGGCACTGTTGAGGCAGCAAACGTCAGCCGTTTTGTCTCCACAACCGACCTGCTGGAAGCCGCCAAGGCCGGCGACCCCGATGCTTTCCAGACCCTGACCGAGCGTGCTGCTCCCGTGATTTACAGGCGCGCGCTTGAAATCACCTCCAACCATCACGACGCGGAAGATGTTCTGCAAGAGACCCTGCTGAAAGGCTTCACTCACATATCGCAATTCCGGGGCGACTCTCAAATTTCCACGTGGCTGGTGCGCATTGGCATGAATGAAGCCATTATGACCCTGCGCAGACGGCGCCGCGATGTACCTCTGGAACCGGAAGTAGGCGACAGCGGGAAGGTTGCAGAAGCATCTCTGATCTTGCAGAGCGAAAAACGCCGCACCGACTCCCGGATTGCTCGCACCGAAATACGAGGTTTGCTAACACAGGCATTGCGTCGTCTGCCTGCGCGCGCGCGGCAGATCCTCCATTTGAGATACCTCGAAGGCTACTCCATCGAAGAAACTGCGAAACGGCTGAACCTGAGCCGTGGATCAGTTAAAGCTTACGCATGCCGGTCGCGCGCCAGGTTGCGCAAGGAGCTGCGCCGATTGCTAATGCCACGCCGGCGCCGTCCCGAAGCAGTCCGTTCTCTGTAACGCATCCCGCGGGTTCCGCAAGGAGATGATTGCTCTCTTCACGGCGGGATGGAAATCAGAGAGCCACCGTTGGAACGGAGGTCCCAGGGGCAGGATTTTTAGGGGCATTGCCGGGGCATAATTGTTCGTTGTGCAAGTCAGTTGCATATTTTTGACAATCAAGTGCAGATTTTGTACATCCTTCTGCGACTTTGATGAGTCTAAAAAAACGTTGGGCATGATTGATAGTTATAGTGAAAGAAGGGTCCTCAGTCGAGGGCACTGATTGGCCGAAGGCGGGTCTAATGCAAATCAAGAATCCTCCCAAGCTCATCATTCATCGCGAACGATTGACGGCACGACAGCGGTTCGGCCTGAACAGACGTGATGGCGCAAGCGCGCGTCCGTTCTTTTCATAGTGTTCACCTGCGGTTAAGAATAATTTCGTAGATTCTCCTGGCTCGCATGGGGAACACTGGAACTTTATCAACACCGCTCGAAAGGGGCCTCGCGTTTCCTGGAGAGCGAACAAGCCGAAATCAAGAACTACCGGAAAGGGGTTAAGAAATGCTGGCGATCAGAACACAGGAAACCTTAACGAGAACTCCCTTTCGCCGAACCCGAATTCTACTCGTCGATGAAGACCTCCGAGACCGGGACCACTATCGTCGGATGCTCCACGACAGCGGTTTTGAAGTAACAGCCTGTGCGGATTTCCCAGAGGCCGCGCGCCTCCTGGAAGCCATGAGCTTTGAATGCGTGGTTGTGAGCCAGGGTGGGCCGGAGTTCAATGGCAGGGTGGTGGTGGAGCGCTCCGTGGCCAGGAACCGCTACCGTCCAGTCATCGTAATGTCCCGATACCATGATGTGGGTTGCTACCTCGAAGCGATGCAACTGGGCGCCGTGGATTACCTGGAGAAACCACTCTCGGCAGTCGATATCGTACGTGCAGTGACCACGCATGTTGAGCCCAGCCATGCCGCAGCCTGAAACAGTATCTCGCGCGGGGCACCGGTTTTGTCCGAGCGGCGATTTTGAGAGGATGCTCGCGCGTCAGCGCGCCGGGCTTCAGCGAACCCGGCGCACCCGCACTATTCCAGACATTACTTGCGCAGTGTTGCGACGGGTCCGCTGGGGGTGTCGCTCACACGCAGCGTCACCGAACTGACCGTCTTTCCACCATCTGCAGCCTTGAAGCTGATCTCCTGCCACACAGGCCTTGTGCCGTCAGGAGCTGCGAAGATAGCCCGGATGGGATAGCTGTTGTGCGCAGCAACCGGGTAGATAGCCGATCCCGACTCCTCTTTCCAACCCTTCGGAACAGACGCCGTCAGGCTCACCTTCGCAGCGGAATCCGTGTCATTGCGAATGATCAGCGGTACGCTGACCTCCAT
Source organism: Acidobacteriota bacterium (assembly GCA_021780055.1). The sequence goes on along the minus strand of JAJXZM010000588.1, from coordinate 332 downwards.
GCCCGGACCCACGCCCGCTTCCGGAGGATAGAGCGACGCCAGATGTTCAAGACCGTGGGCTTTCCAGAAGCGCTGGTAGAAGAGATAAGGCCCGCCGAGCTCGACCGACACGCCCTCATGTTGTTGCGACTGGTAGCCGGGCGTAGCGTGAAACGGAATCGGCCCTGGCGTAATGCCTTCGAAAACATCTCCCGTCCGCGAACCACCCACCAATGATTTGCCCAGGATAAACTGGACCGGATGTTTGAAGTGCTCCACCATGCTCTTGTAAACCGCTTCCCTGCCCTCAGGCCCCGCGTCTTCCTGCGTCTGGTGGTAACTCAATTCGGTGG
>JAJXZM010000518.1:2392-3156 GCA_021780055.1 Acidobacteriota bacterium | reverse complement strand
GGAGCAGGCCGGAGGCCGAATTGCCATAGCCGGCGCCGCGGGGCAGGTGAAAGAGTTGTTAACGTTGACGCACGTTGATCGCGTAGTGAGCATATACCCGGACCTCCCATCGGCCCGGTCCGCCCTTTCCGGGGCAGCCACGCCGGGGTAATTGGTTCTCCGGAACTCGTGGGTTGCGCCTGCAACTCCCGGGTCGGCCGAAGGCAGAGCTACCGGTAAACTTCGGGAAAATCGGAAGGGCCTCTGCCAGGGGCAGGCTTGCCCCAGCGGAGAGATTAGAGAAAAGGGGAACAGCCGGACATGATCATCAATTTGGAACCTCGCGAGCTTTCGCCAGATGTGAGCGCAATAGTTTTTACCGGGCGTCTTGTTCTCGGCAATCGCCTGGGCGAAGTTGAGCATGCCATCCGCCAGCGCATTCAGCAGGGGTCGAAAAAACTGGTGCTGGACCTGAACGGATTGGAGTTTATCGATAGTTCCGGGATTGGTGTTCTTGCCGTTTGCATGGGTTTGATGCGCCAGGCCGGCGGGAGACTTGGGGTTGTCTGCGGTTCAGGTCAGGTGAGGCAGTTGATGACGCTGACCCATCTCGACCAGGTTGCAGAGATCTACCCGGACCTCACATCGGCCCAGAATGCACTTTCCCAGCCAGCCGTGCCGCCGCCGGCGTAGTTGATGTCGCGGATCGCACGACCCGGTCCACTGCGTGCTTTCGACAACCCGCCTGCCACCGCGCAGTTTGAAAAGCGGGAAAACTCTGCGAT
>JAJXZM010000518.1:0-2382 GCA_021780055.1 Acidobacteriota bacterium | reverse complement strand
GCGGGCTGCTGTTTCTTTGCGCTTGCTGTTTCCGCGCTTCCGAAATCAGACGCGGCCGGGCAGAGCATCGGCCTGTTTGAAAACCACGGCGACGTCGGCGCGGTCCTCCATCCCGGCTCCGTTGAATACAACGCTTCGAAGGGAACCTACGCGATTTCCGGAAGCGGCGAAAATATGTGGTTTTCAAACGATGATTTCCAGTTTGTGTGGAAGAAGGTTTCCGGCGACGTCACCCTCACGGCGGACATTATCTTTGAAGGTGGCAGCGGCAATCCGCATCGCAAGGCTGTCCTGATGATCCGCCAGATTCTATATCCGGACTCTGTTTATGCAGACATTGCGCGGCACGGCGTTGGGCTTACGTCGCTACAGTGGAGGGAAGAGAAAGGCGGCACCACGCACGAGGTGCAGGCCAACATCAACTCGCCCCGGCGTTTGAGGATTGAGAAGCGCGGCGACTACTTCTACATGTTCCTGGGCGAGGGCAACGATCTAAAACTCGCCGCCGGCACGCCGCTGATTCGTCTGCAGTCGCCCTTTTATGTGGGCCTCGGCGTTTGCTCGCACGACAAAGATCGTGTTGAGACGGCGGTCTTTTCAAATGTTGATCTCGAAACGTCGCAGCCTGAGCCCGCCGCGCAGGCAGCGCTCTACAGCACGCTCGAGCAGGTTGCCATCCAGTCGGGCGACCGGCGCGAGGTCTACACAACGCCCGGCCGCATTGAAGCGCCTAACTGGACTCCCGACGGCAAATCGCTGCTCTTCAATCGCAACGGACGAATCGAAAAGATTCCCGCCGAGGGTGGTGAGCCGCAGACGCTCGACACAGGCTTTGCCACGCAGTGCAATAACGACCATGGTATTTCACCTGACGGATTGTCGCTGGCCATCAGCGACAATTCGCAGGAAGGCCACGAGTCGCTGATTTATGTTTTGCCCCTGGCCGGAGGCACGCCGCGCCGCGTCACCCGGAAGTCGCCTTCGTACTTTCACGGCTGGTCGCCGGATGGAAAAACGATCACCTTTTGCGGCGAGCGCAACGGGAAGTTTGACGTGTACACCATTCCGGCTGCGGGCTTTGAAGAGACGCAGCTCACCAAAGACGCCGGGCACAACGACGGCCCGGAATATTCGCCTGACGGCAAGTACATCTATTTCAATTCCGACCGCTCGGGGCTTGAGCAGATCTGGCGTATGCACCCGGACGGCACAGGCCAGGAGCGGGTGACGAACGACGACACCAACGACTGGTTCCCGCACTTTTCGCCCGACGGCAAGTGGATGGTTTTCCTCTCCTATCCGAAAGACGTTACGGGCCATCCGGCCAACAAGGACGTGCGGCTGCGCATGATGTCGATGAGCGACGGAAAGATCCAGCCGCTGGCGCACCTGCTGGGCGGGCAGGGAACCATCAATGTCGCATCCTGGTCGCCGGACAGCCAGCGCGTCGCGTTCGTCAGCTATCATTTACTTCCGCAATAACGCGACAAGCGCCGGCCGTAGTACAATCAATGTCAGTGCGTTCCAGCCTGAGCAAGATTCGGGTTGGAAGACGCAATCCCCGTGCATATTCTTTGATCAGGAGGGAACTATGGGTCTGGTCGAGAATACCTTTCTGCGCGCACAATTAGAGGACCGCCGAAAGAGGCTCCAGGTGGCAGCTTCGGAGGCGACGTCATACACTGGTCTGACCCGCCTTTTGCGCGAAGTGGATTCGGCGCTTGAACGCATGGATACCGGAACCTATGGTATTTGCGAGAAGTGCCATGAGCCGATCGAGTCTGACAGGCTGATGGCCGATCCGCTGGCGTGCCTGTGCCTGGATCACCTGACATCCGAACAGGCGCGCGCGCTTGAGAACGACCTGGAACTTGCGGCGCAGGTCCAGCGGACGCTGCTTCCCCCCAACGATCTCCAAGCTGCCGGATGGAATTTCCACTACCACTGGCAGCCGTTCTCGATGGTCAGCGGTGATTACTGCGACCTGATTTATTCAAAGGACGGCGCGCAGGAAATCTGGTTTCTCCTGGGCGACGTGTCGGGCAAGGGCGTTGCGGCGTCGATGCTGATGACGCACCTGCACGCCATCTTCCGCAGCCTGACGAGCCGCGGCGCCCCGGCTGCGGAACACTTGTCGCCCACCGGAAAACCGGTTGACCCCCCGGCCGGAAACGGCGGCCTCTCTCTTGATCTATTGATGCAGATGGCGAACCGTGTTTTCTGCGAGAGCGTCATGCCAGGCCAGTTTGCCACCATGGTTGCAGGCCGCGCTGCCTCCGACGGCCGGGTTGAGATTGTCAACGCCGGACACTGTCCGGTGCTGGCAGTGAAATCGGATGAGATTGTCGCGCTTCGCTCCACAGGCCTGCCGCTTGGAATGTT
>JAJXZM010000551.1 GCA_021780055.1 Acidobacteriota bacterium | reverse complement strand
GACGGGCATGAAAATGGGAGTCTCGACGTCGCCGTGCGCTGTATGCAGGATTCCCGTTCTGGCTCGGGTACTTTCGTCTTTGGCAACAACGGTGAATTTTAGTCCCATAGTGTATTGTCAGAAGTGGTTCCCGCCAGGCACAGTCCCGCTGTTTAGTGGTGGAGCGGTCCTTGTCCCCTATTGGGTCGACTGATTATTGTTAACACAGGCTGGAAACGAGGGCAAACCTGGGGTGACCATCGGTGCCGGGTTTCGGAAGTGCATTCGGGTCTGTGTGTCTCTGCAAACGTTTCGCTGTGGCTACAGTCGAGTCCCCCAAAGGGGGAGTTCGGACGCAACGGGGTGAAGCGCTGCCAACTCTCACAGACCACCGCAGTTTTCACGCGCTCGCCCGACCCGGCAGCGGCGAAATAGATTCCCCACCACGAATCCGATCCGGAAAACTTCCCATTGTTGGGAGCTTGCCTTTAGCCGAAAAATACGGCCATAGCAACTTTGGCAATCACCAGCAGTGCCCACACCCCAAGGTAGGTCAGGAAGATCGAACCAGCCTTGACTTTGTTCTGTGAAACCCGCGCAAGGCCCATCGCAAGCAGGACCAGGAACCACAGGACAATAACATCAAGTGAGCTCGCTACGGCAAGCAGGGCGTGCGAACTCGTCAGGGGATTCATGAAGTACCCCGGATTGGTTGGAGCCACGTTTCGCGGATTGAAGGAGTCAGGATCTCCGTAAAACATGACCATGCCCGCCATTACCGCACCCACGATGCTCGGCAGGTTGGCGTAACAGGTTACCGAAAACACCTGCTTGAAACTCGCGCGCTGGGCGAAAAACACGTTCAGGACCAGAATCCCGAACCCGGCGGCGATCAGCAGAAATACCGGTGTCCCCAGGAGGGCGATAATGGGTATTACTTTGCTGTATATTGCAGCGCTCCTCTGGACCACCGTATTCAGTTGTTCCGGGTCCATCTTTGCAGCCTGCCCGCCCAGCGTTAGGGACTGCATAATGATCCGGTAGATGCCGATCTTCATAATCATCGCTTCCGCGACGGCGAACGACACCAGGATCAGAAGAACAAGGGGCGCGATAAAGTCCGGCTTGCGGGCTATGTCCTCAAACGTTTCGCCGGGCTCGATAAAAATCCCGATCAGGCGGGAAAGAAAAGATTTGGCAGGGGTGTCTTGCACAGCATTGATAGAAGCACCGGTATCGGCCATGAGAACCTCCGTGAAGAATTATAGTGCGTACACACCAGCTGGGCTTGCGCTGGCACCCACACGCTTACGGACGGTTGTAACCGGAATAAAGCTTGCAAAAGACTACCGAAAAAAACTCTGTGACGAACTGACTCTCTTATCCTCGGCGGCTTAGGAGTCGTGGAGGGCAGCGTCAAGGAACGCACGAAGCTTGCGGCTGCGCGATGGGTGTCGGAGCTTGCGGAGCGCCTTGGCCTCAATCTGCCGGATGCGTTCACGCGTAACGGCAAAGCTCTGGCCCACCTCTTCCAGGGTGTGCTCGCTGCCGTCGTCCAGTCCAAACCGCATCTTGATCACTTTCTCTTCGCGCGGCGTCAGGGTCTTCAGCACGGATTCGGTCTGTTCCTTCAGGTTAATGTTGATTACGGCCTCGGCGGGCGAGATGACGCCGCGGTCTTCGATAAAGTCTCCCAGGTGGGAATCTTCTTCTTCGCCGATCGGCGTTTCAAGTGAGATCGGCTCCTGCGCGATCTTCAGCACCTTCCGGACCTTGACCACCGGGATGTCCATCCTCTTGGCGATCTCTTCGGAGGTGGGTTCGCGCCCATACTCCTGCACCAGTTGCCGGGAGGTGCGAATCAACTTATTGATGGTTTCGATCATGTGGACCGGGATGCGGATGGTGCGGGCCTGGTCGGCAATGGCCCGCGTGATGGCCTGGCGGATCCACCACGTTGCGTAAGTCGAAAACTTGTATCCGCGCCGGTACTCAAACTTGTCCACGGCCTTCATCAGGCCAATGTTGCCTTCCTGGATCAGATCCAAAAACTGAAGTCCGCGATTGGTATATTTCTTGGCAATGGAGACAACCAGGCGCAGGTTCGCTTCGATCAACTCACGCTTGGCCAGCTCGGCTTCCTGCTCACCGGTCAGAATGTTCTGGTAGGTCCGGCGCAGTTCAGCGGCCGAAGCCTGATTGTCCTTTTCAATCTCATCCAGTCGCGCCTTGACCTGACGAAGTTCCTTCTTTAGTTCTTTTCCGCCGCTTCGCGCCGCGTCCAGACGCTTTTCCAGCCGCTGGGCCTCTCTCTCAATGGGCCGGACCTCGTCGGCGGCCACGCGAATGCACTCGATCAGGCGTTTGCGCTCGCCATGTGTAAATTCAATCGACCGGAACAGCTTGGAAATCATGATCCGGTGACGATAAACGGCCAGAGTGTAACGGCGGAAATCCCTGCTTCTGCGGCCTCGCGCGAAGGAGTCCCGCTTGGCCTTCAACTGGATCAGGCGCTTGTTAAGCCGTTCCATCTCGTCGATGGTGGCGATCAATTCCTTGGCCCGGTCTTCTAACCGGACCTCCGTCAGTTCCTCATCATCAAATACAACAATTTCCTTGATGGAGCGCTGCCCGCGTTTCAGGTCCTCTCGGAGACCAAACATTTCCAGAATAACGATGGGGGAGCGCGAAAGCGCTTTGAATACTTTTAACTGCCCCCGCTCAATCCGCTTGGCGATTTCAACTTCGCCTTCGCGCGTCAGCAGCGGGACCGTGCCCATTTCGCGCAGGTACATGCGGACTGGATCGTTGGTCTTGTCGAGAGCGCCCGGCGTCAAGTCCAGTTCAACGTCTTCAGGGGACTCCTCGTCTCCCTTTTCGGCGAGCATGTCCTCTGATTTTCCCTTGGGCGACTCCAGAACCTCGATGCCCGCGTGATCAAACATGGAAAGCAGGTCATCAAGATCTTCGGCGGTTTGGACATCAGAAGGAAGAAGGTCATTCACTTCGTCATAGAGAAGGTAGCCCTTTTCTTTACCGAGTGTAATCAGCTTGCCAACCTGGTCATACTTGTCGTCAAATGCCAAAGCTTACGCCTCCATCAAGGAGCAATTTCTGGGTTGGGCCACATGCCCTTTGCGCGGGAGACCTGTCACAAACCAAGCACCTTCTCAATATCTCTTGACTACGTTCTTTCGTGGGGAAATCAAGCTTTCGTTGGTTTACCCCATCGCCAATTAGATGTAATACTATACTATTTCGTTAAAGTTTTGTTCTCGATTTCTAAGTTTTCCCTGATCCGCGCTAATTCCTTCATCAAAAGTACCTTGCTCTGATTCAATACGCCGAGTCGGGCCCAATCCTGCTCTCTTCCGGCAGCGTCAATCGCAGGGTTTAAGGCGGTCAGTTCACGCTCAATTTTTGTCCGGCGGAGCGCATCGCAAAACCTTATCGCATCTTCGCGGCCGGGAATTTCGTCTGAGACCAGCAGGCTCTCGTGAAGCAGGTTCTGATTTTCAGAACTCAGACTCTCCCCCAGAGCATGAATATCAACCGTCCCGCCGACATTGCGGACTTCCAGCAGTTTGAGGAAAACATCTTCGGCGGCCAGGCCGTTCAAGAGTCCTTCGGCTACCAACGCGGGGAGCAGTTCGTCCATCACTTCCTGGTTTTCCAGGAAGGCACGCAGCAGTTTCCGCTCGGCAGAAGAGGCCTTGTAATCGAGAGGCTTGCTCGCCACTGCCGGCCGGCGTTCGACCGCGGCACGTCTCAGTTCCTCGCGAAGTAGGCGGTTATCCAGAAGCGCCCGCGCAGCCAGCCGGTCAGTCATTTCCTGCCGAAGAATCGGATTTGGTATTCGCGCAAGATAAGGAAGCACCGCGTTGGCCACAGCGAGTTTTCCCTGCGGAGTGTTCAGGCCGTGCGCGGCAATGGCGCGGTCCGTCACATAATCGATATAACCCGGCGCCGCCGCAAGTACTTTCCGGTACGCTTCATCTCCATGTTGCCGAATAAACGAATCCGGATCCAGTCCCCCCGGAAGCGCCAATACCTTGACCTCAAAGCCGGCCTCCAGCAAGGCATTCACCGAGCGTTCCGTTGCCGCCTGCCCGGCGGAATCCGGATCGTAATTCACTACCACCCGTCGAGAATAGCGCGCCAGCAGGCGGATCTGGGCCTCCGTAAAACTGGTGCCGCAACTGGCGATCACATTTTCGATTCCACAGGAGTCGACTGCAATGCAATCCATGTAACCTTCCACCAAGATGGCGTAATCCTGTTTGCGAATTGCCTTGCCTCCCCGATCCAGATGGTAGAGGACGCGGCTCTTGGTATAAATCGGCGTTTCGGGAGAATTTAAATACTTCGGCTGCTCGTCGCCCAATGCCCGGCCGCCAAATGCAATAATCTTTCCGCTCTCGTTGGCTATGGGAAAAATGATTCGGCCTCTAAAACGGTCAAAACGGCGGCTGCCGCCGGCATCACGCAATACAAGGCCGGTCTTTTCAAGCACCTCGTCACTGAACCGGAGCGAGCTCAAATGCCGCGTAAGCGACTGGCCATCACGCGGGGCGTAACCCAGAAGAAAACGGCCAATCACTTCATCCTTTAATCCGCGGTCCAATAGATAGGCACGGGCCGCTCGGCCCTCGCCGGTGCCGGTCAGTTGCCCGGCATAAAACTTAGCCGCAGCTTCGTGAATCTTATAAAGTGCCGCCCGTTCGTGCGATTTAGAATCCGTACCTTTGGCGCCGCTCTGGACAAGCGTAACGCCAACCTTATCGGCAAGGCGTTCGAGAGCTTCGGGAAAGGTTACATTGTCAACCAGCATGATGAACTTGAACACGTCCCCGCCAACTCCGCAGCCGAAACAGTGAAAGATCTGTTTGCCGGGATGGACCGCAAAAGACGGGGTCTTTTCCTGATGAAACGGGCAAAGGCCCATCATGTTTGCACCGGCTTTGCGCAGCTGAACGTAATCGCCTATGATTCTGACAATATCGGCAGCGGCGCGAACGTCTTCAACCTGATTCATGGTCATTCAGTTATCGCTAAGCGCACGGCATCCCTGGCCAGCAAGGCAAAGTTGCCCCAACCCCGGTGTAATTATCAGTTTGGACTGACCCGTGGAAACACGTTCCCCCCTACGGAACCACCAGCAGCCCCTGAGAAGGTTTCTGAAGCTCGTCGGATTTGAACTGGCTTCGAAGAAGGTCAAGGTAAGCACGGCCCCTCGGACGGCCGTTGGTGCGCGTAGCCCCTAATTGCGTAAGGAAGATAAGAGCGTCCCGGATTTCGCCGTCGCGGACCGTTGCAAGCCCCGTATTCTGGGATTCCGTTTTCCTGTAATTTTCGATGGCAGCCTTCAAAGCATCGTAAAGCCCACGCTGGACCACATAGTCAGGCGGTTTCTCGTAATAAATCCCGCTGGAAAGGGTTTGATAAGCTTCGGCAAGCGCCTGAAGGGCGGCAATCACATCTGAGTCGGTAGCCGTTGAATTTTCCCTCGCGTTCAAGCAGACGGCATAACTGAGCGCGAGAATCAACGGCTCGTGCCGAGCCACAAAAGAAGATGGAATTCTGGTGTCGGCAAACGGTACGCGTGCCCAATCGATCTCCCGGCGGCCAAGATCGTGCTTGCGGCTTTCGATGAGGTAAGTGCAGTCTGATGGGCAGGAGATGGTGACTTCACGCTCGGTGCCGCAGCAGACCGTACATATGCTCTCTGTCCTGGCCGGGCAGTAGCGCTTTGCTTTTCTCTTTTCACAGATTGGGCAAGCCAAGCGATGGTCCCTGTGCGCAAAGTCCCGCCGCTTCCGGCGGACTCAAGTCATTCTAGTCAATTCCCATCGCTGTGGCAAATTCAAGATGCGGACCAGGCCAGGGCGGAAGGGCGGCAGGAATTTCACCTCCGCCCGTGCCTTCGCGCATTCTCGTCAGTGGACGATGATCTGCGGGTCCAGAGTACCCCCGTTCGCCGTCACTGAGTATTTGAACGTGCCCACTTTGTTAGGAGGACCGGACGTTGCATGGGGGTTGGCTTTGGTCCCGCTAAAGCTATTCTGGCTGAAAGGGCTCCCCGCGGAATGTGAGAAGTCCACTGTAAAATCGCACCCCCCCTCGCAAGTCCACTCAACCTGCTGATTCTGACCCTTGCTAAGGGTCACCGAGGATTTGTCCACAGAGGGCGTTCCACCCTCAGTCGCGCTTGGCGTGATTGTCACCACGATGGTTGTGGAGTTGGTCCCCTGAGCGCGAACCATCACAACCGTACATACAACCGCCGCAACCGAAAGGATGATTGCAACGGCGCCTAACAGTTTCAACCTTCTCATTGAAGTCTCCCCCCTCTATATAAATACGGGAATTTATCCCCGCTCTAGCCAGCGAGCACTTATAGCCTTGTACTAACCTGGCGACTGATCTCGCTCGTCCTTTCAATCCGTACCACTGGAAGAAGCCGAACGCGTTCGGGGTTGTGTGGACAACGGATGAAACATATGCGCCCCAATTTTGTCTCGACTCTTTAGGGCTACCCCAAGATCGACCCGACTCTACGAGACTGCCAACCGTTGGCCAGGGGCCATGGCCCATAGCCGCAAGCCGCACCAGCCGGTTCACAATTTGTATATCTTGATGCTCCCTATATTGCTCCCATAATTACCCGCTGTCAATCTGAATCTAGGCGAGTGTCAGAGCTCTTTAGAAATGTCCCCTTGGTTAACTCATTAGAAGTGTCCCTTTTTTTGTGGTTCTTATTTATCTCTCTTTCTTAGTCTTTTTGTTTCTGCTTTTCTCGTGGGTCTTGCCCGGAGCGGAGCCCTGCGAGCCCGTAGGGCGGGCGTCCAGGTTTCAGCGGAGGCCAAGGACCACGACCGCCGTCTGGCTATCCCGGCAGCGTTCCTTCCATCTGCAGGCGCGCCATCTCTCGCCACGCATGATCCGCCGGCGGCACCCCATAGCCCTCCCCCGCCACGCCACCATACTTCTTCCCCACTAGCCCTGAGATACGGCCTCTCAACTCACCAAGCTTCACCCGCGCCAGCACCACTACACAGTTCACTTCCCCCCTGCTCATCTCTACTCGCCCCAATCTGACCTCCTTCCAGAGGTCCTGTTAGGGGACACTTCTATCAAGCTCAAAAGGGGTCATTAGGATCGAGCTACAACAAACCATTTGGCTGTGCGTCCCAGACAGGTTTTCTTGATGGCATCATGCAGAAAGGCGCGGCGTTGAAAGGGGAAAACAGCCCGGACCAGAGGCAGAAACAAACGACAGCGCTCTTCTTAGCAGAAAGCACAGGACCCAACGGTGGTGCGAAAGGGGGGACTCGAACCCCCACCCCTTGCGGGACCAGATCCTAAGTCTGGCGCGTCTGCCAATTCCGCCACTTTCGCGCAGTTGCTAATTATCTTTACATTCAATGAGTTATCTTGGCAAGATCGTTCCTCACTTTGGTCACTGCCTTCTGGTGTGCCCTTAGGTGTGCCCAACGTTTTCGAAATATCCATTTTCGCGGCCTGCGCGATGTATTCATCCAGACGTACGGCTGCTTCCTGAAGGTCAGCCTCGCTGGTGATATTGTAGCGGTCAAAGACTGAGCGCGTTTTGTGCCCGGAAATCGCCATCGCCACGCGCTCTGGAATTCCGGCCAGCCTGCCGAAGCAGGGTCGGAGATGACAACGCACGAAGGGCTTGACGTGCCCGAGTTTTGGTACAAAAAAACAGGTCCGGTCAAAGTTGAAGTCTGCCTGAACGCTGAGATGGACCCACTATTCTCATCCACCTTGCATAAACGTGATTGAAAAGTCTTTCGGCCTCAGTCATGGTCCATTGACTATATATTGAGTCCAGACGAGGGGGACGTTTGCAGTACGCGAAGCAACGCAGCGTACTAACTGCCTGATTCGAGTGCGCGTTAGGACGGCGGAGGGGATGGGATTCAGAGCCAACCGCAGCAGGTTTCTTATAAGAAACTGTAAAATTCCAACCGCCTGCTGTCAGCGGGCCTTTTTGCTAACTCTGGATTTTGCCCCAATTTCCGGAAAACTGACAATGCCATTTTGAGAGAGATCTCTTAGGAACGTTTAAGACGCGGTACGGCACCACATAACGAGAGGCTCACAAGCCCTACCGTGTCCCATGCTCTCTCTGCAAATTTTCCTTTAGTGTGAGTATTCCTTTCTCGTCTCCAAGGCCTTTTCCAGCAGCGTGCCGCTCGTATCTTGTTGATTCTGAATTGATCCCCAAAGTGTGCAGGGTTGGAACCAAACGTGCCGGTGACCGAATGGGGAACTCTGCAAAACCAATTGCACAAACGACCAGGCAGACTGCACCATCTGGCAGGGCACCCCAGGAGGGTCTATGGGTCCAGTCAAAGAGGAATGGGGCGTGGCGTACGCGTCTCCAGAAAACGAAGCTGAGATCCATTCGTTTGAAGAATGGGACAGCGTTCAGTCCATGGATTTGCCGGTACATCACAGGAGGCGGACCGCAGGTCTTTGGACCGCGATAGCAACCCTGACTGTAGCGCTCGCCGTGGCGGCGGGCTACGGTTATTCGGTGATCAGCAAATATAACGACGAACTTGCAAAGCTATCCGCTCGCGTGAACTCCTATTCAGGGGTTCCGCAACAGCTGAATCGGCTTGATGCCGGATTGAACAAGTGGAGCGCCGGACAGGAAAATCTCGGGGCGCAGATCCGGAAAATGGATGCGGGATGGAACTCCGGTTTGGACAACGTTCGCCTACACTCGGCAGAGTTGGTCGCCTACACACACCGAAAAGAACATGCTGAATTGAACCAGCGCACGGCCAACCTTAACGAACAGATCGCAGAGATTGCTTCCCGGGAACACCTTGAACGGGCTCACATTGCAGAGCTTGAAAAGAAATTGGCGAACGCGCGGCAGGAACTTGCCATTGCAAAAGCGAGTTACACGCAAGGGCTCGCGACACTTCATGCGCAACAAATCTCCAGCCAACACGAGATAGAATCCCTTACCGATGTGCTTTCGAGGGAACAGATCGATTTCCTGGCTGAAAAGAACCAGGACGCGGAAGTCGCGCAGGGAGTCTCATTGCACTTGACCGGCACGGACCAGACCCATCAGAGGTTTCGCGGGTGGATTTGGATTGAAGGTAGCCGGCGCAGAATATGGATTAGAAACCATCCAACCGAACTTCCTGTTGTGTTTTACACCAAGCCTGGCGGCACGGCTTACGAGTTGGTTGTTACAAAAGTGAGTCGCGAAGGTGTATCAGGTTATCTCCTGGTTCCGGCCAAAGCAAGCACGCCGCAGCAGAGCGTCGCGTCTAATAGCAACTCCATTACTGCGCCCGGTCAGGATACGTTTTGATGTTTATTGCCGATGGGCTGGCTCCAGCCCTTGGAAATTGACCCTTTACCATTCGTTCTGGGCAGGAAATACTATAGGTATGAAGCAGTATCCTGTGGAGGTGATGAATCTGCTTTACGAAGTGGCGGCCAGGAGTATTTGACGGAGGTCAGGGCGGGCTGAGGAGTCTTCAGCGCATTGAATGTAGAAGACAGGATTGGTAACGGAGATTTCTCCCGGTATCGTCGATCAGTTGCCGTAATGGAGAGTTTGCATACCTCGAGGATAATCAGTGCCGCCGCGTTGGCTCTTTGTCTTGTGTTCTGCATCTTTCCACGCATAGCTGCAGCAACCGGCGCCCCCCAAGAAGCCCACCCCCTCAGCCGGATTGACAACGACCTGCTGGACGACATTTCACGCCGTTCTTTCCGCTACTTCTGGGATAATGCTGATCCGCGGACGGGGCTGGTTCTGGACCGCGCCCGGTTTGACGGTAAACCGGGAGACGTTCCCGACCATAAGAATATCTCGAGCATTGCTGCTACGGGGTTTGGGCTCACGGCGTTCTGCATTGGCGCTAAGCACCGCTGGGTCAGCCCAATTCTGGCCCGCAAGCGAATTCGCACGACTTTGCGTTTCTTTGCCTATCATGCTCAAAACGAGCACGGTTGGTTTTACCACTTTCTCGACGCCACCACCGGCAAGCGGCGTTGGCACAGTGAGGTCTCCTCTATCGACACCGCACTGCTGCTTGCCGGCGTTTTAACCGCGAAGCAGGCTTTCCCTGACGATCCCGAAATTGTCCGGCTGGCGAACTTGATCTACGACCGAGTTAACTTCTTGTGGATGCTCGACGGGAACCGGTTGTTTCTATCCCACGGCTGGAAACCGGAAACGGGCTTTCTCCCTTACAGATGGGATACTTACAGCGAATCGGGGATCCTTTACGTATTAGCTATCGGATCGCCGACGTATCCCATTTCTCCGGACTCATGGTTCGGCTGGAAGCTTCCGGTCGTCCACTCAGCGGGTTATACCTATATTGGCGGGGGCCCGCTCTTCATTCAGCAGTACTCGCAGGCATGGTTGAACCTGCGGAATCGCAAATATACGGAGGTTCCTCTGGAAGACCAGGTCGTTCCGCGGGTCAATGTCTTTGAGAATGCCATTGTGGCCACGCGGGCGCAACAGGCCCTTGGCATCGATCTCTCTGGAAGATACCGCGGTTATTCTTCGAATGTTTGGGGCATTACGGCTTCAGACAGTTCCAAGGGTTACGTCGCGTGGGGAGGTTCCCCTGACGATTCCCGTATAGATGGAACAGTGGTTCCCAGCGCCGCTGCCGGTTCCGCCATGTTTGCTCCGGACATTTGCGTCCCTGCCCTGCGCACCATGTTGTTGCGGTACGGAAGGAAAGTTTACGGACGTTATGGATTCGCTGACGCGTTCAACCCCATGACGGGCTGGGTCAGCCGCTACGTTATTGGGATTGACGTGGGCATCACCCTTCTTAGCGCGGAAAACTTGCGAACCGGAAATGTGTGGCGATGGTTCATGAGCAGTTCTGACGTCGAACGCGCATTGGATATGATTGGACTGGTGCCAGACTCAAAGGATCATGGACGGCAGACTGGTATGACATCGGGCCAGGAATCGCAAAAGCAGCCTGCGAAGGAAGAGGTTGAAACGGAAATCCGGGTGAACGCGAGGCACCGGATTCCAGCGTCCGCTTTCAAATACAAAATTCCTATTCCGCCGCAACAAACAGAATGAAATAACCGCCGGCATCCTCAGGGATGATACTCTTCCTGTGCCTGAAGAGGAGGGATGTCTCGGCCGGACGCGGGGTGGCGCATCGTTGCCTCGAACGAAACGTCCGTTGTGGCTCCGGTTGGTTCCACCGCACCGTCGAAGGCATAGGCTGGTTCCAGCCGAGCGCTCCGGGCTGCAGTTTCCTCTTCAACGATTCGCTGCGAGGGCAGGGGCTGCCTTGCCCGTCGGTTCTTTTCAGGAGCCGAAAGAGGAATCTTCTCGTGCAGCAGAAGCTCAGTTGCGATGACCTCAGGGGCCTGATGGAACCACCGCTGCAATGAAGAATGGGTAAGCAGGTTGCTTACTGCCAGCAGGCTCATCCCCTGGTGGTGGGCCATCCAACAGCGAATTAATTCATAATCTGTCGTTTCGCCCATTTGCCCGTTTGCGTAATCAGCAGATTCGTAGAAACCGTAGCGGCCAAACCAGCCCTTATCGCGCATCACCCGGAGGTTTTTTGTGGCCGATGCGGGGTCGACCATTAACGCCAGAAAAGTTGCATACGGCGCGATAACTATGTCGTTTGAAGCATTCGGGTCAACTGCCAAACCCGATAATCCAAATGCGCGGTATTGGTAGATGCCCTTATCGTCCCGCGCACTGTAAGCAGCTTCTGAAATTCCCCACGGAATATTTTTCTTTCTGGCATACCTTTGTTGACATACCACCACAGAGTCCATGCACTGGTTAAGCAAGGTGCCTGAATATGATCGCATCCAGAGCAATGGCATAAGGTACTCGAAAATCGTTCCACTCCAGGAGGCCAATGTTGTTTCACCTTGCTCATACGTTCGTTCCCTCCCAAGGTGGAACCATGCTTCCTGTCTGATATCGTCCTTTGCTATTGCAATGAAGGTAGCTGTTCTGGCCTCAGAAGCGAGTAAGTCATAAACAGATTTCGAGAGTTCCTGAGCATCAACGTCATATCCTATACTCAGAAGTTTTCTTTTCTCATCATAGAGGAAGCTGAAATCCATCTCGTTCAGGAGTCCGTCGGCTTCCTCCGCGAGATGCCCGAGCCTTTCGGAAAGTTCCACCGCACAACGAAGGCTGGCTTCGAGGCGCGAGCGCAGTGACTGCACGGTTCCGGCAGCGGCATTATCCGCAACTTCAACTGGCAAGTCGTTGAGTTTTACTTCAAGCCCCGGGATGACGGACAGAAGCGAATTTAGAGTTATCGGCCGCGGCGGGCTTGCTAAATGGAGGCTTCCGAACTCCGGCATCAGCCAGGGCATAAGAGTTTGCACGCTCCCTTGAACAGCTTCAATCCGGGCAAGAGTTTCCGAACACCACCAGTTCAACTCTGCCGGATGGGGGCGGTGGTCATTCCCGGCCCCCTCACTCGTGGCACAAAGGGCGGCTACCGCTTCACGCGCAACTTTTTCTACATCAGGCAGAAGATCCAT
>JAJXZM010000065.1 GCA_021780055.1 Acidobacteriota bacterium | reverse complement strand
AACGCTCCTTCGTTCGCCCAAGCTTGAAACGGTGCTGACGGCGCTGCTGGATTCCGCGATCAGCATCACGGGAGCCGACCGCGGCCTGCTGTTCCTGCGCGGGGCCGACGGCCAGCTCCACTTGCGGCTGGCGCGGGCGCAGGATGAAATCACGCTGGACCCGCCGCCCGACAATTATTCACAAGCCGTGGTGGAACGCGTGGCCGAAACCGGCCGGGAAGAGATGATGCTGGAAGAAGCCGCAACGGGCCGCGCCACAAACGAGACGGTCACCATCCAGGGAAGCGTGCGCGGGGTGGTTTGCGTACCCCTGGTCAAGTTTCCGGTGACGGACGCGCGCGGCGAATCGATTGCAGGCGGCGTCACCGAACAGCTTGGGGTGCTTTACCTCGACAGCCGCTCGCGGGCCACCTCTCTGACAGGCCTCGACCGCCAGGTGTTGCAGACCCTGGCTTTTGAAGGCGCTACGGTGATTGAAAACGCGCGGCTGCTGCGACTGGCGCGCGAACAGGAACGCGTGCAGCATGAGCTGGCCCTGGCACGCAACATCCAGCAGGGCCTGCTGCCGCGGGAACTTCCCACCAGCTCCTACTTTGAAATTCATGCCTTTACGGTGCCGAGTTCGGGCGTGGGAGGCGACTACTACGACGCCATCGTGCTGCCCGACAACCGGTTCGGATTTGTGGTGGCAGACGTTTCCGGCAAAGGGCTGCCGGCCGCCATCCTTTCGGCCAACCTGCAGGGGGCCTTCGCAGCAGTCGCCGCCGGAGACCCGACACTGCAGGAAGTCTTCAGGCGGGTCAACGACTTCCTGCTCGAGCGCTCCAGCCCGGCCATGTATGCCACCATGTTTTACGGCGTCATCAATCCGGGCGGAGACTTCAATTTCATCAACGCCGGGCACGCCTATCCGGTGGTGGTTCGCAACAGCGGCGCCGTGGAACAACTGGAAACATCGAACTTTCCCGTGGGGCTCTTCCCCGCCTTGACGTTCGAGGCCGGACAAACCCACCTCGACGCGGGCGAGATCATCCTGATCTTTTCTGACGGAGTGACCGAGGCACAGAACTTTCGGAACGAACTCTTCGGAGACTCGCGGCTCAGCAATATTGCCGGAGAATGCGCAAAGCTGTCCGCTGCCGTGGCCTCAGAAAAAATACTGAGTTCCGTAAAAGCTTTTGTGGGCAACGCACCACCCTCCGACGACTTGACGCTGGTGGTGCTGCGGTTCGGACGTATGTGAAGGCGCGTTGCGGGGCGGCCCAGACGTTGGCATTCTCACGCCTGCCGAGGGGTTTGCACTAATTGATTGTCCGGCGGGAGCGCAGAGGCGCTCCCCCACATTCGATCAGTAGTATCCCGGGCCGACCAGGCGCTCGATGCGCTTCTTGATGGGCGGGTGAGTGGAAAAGAGATTGGAGAACATTTCGCGGCCGGTCAGCGGCGCGCAGATGTACATGTGCGCCATGGAGGGCGAAACCTGCATGGGCACGCGCTTGGACCACTCGTCGATCTTCTTGAGCGCCCGCGCCAGGCCTTGAGGGTTGCCGGTGATGTGCGCGCCCGTGGCATCGGCTTCATACTCGCGCGAGCGAGAGATCGCCAACTGGATCAGGATGGCGGCCAGCGGCGCCAGAATCATCATGGCCAGCGCTGAAAGCGCGCCCCCTTCACGGTCCCTTCCGCCCCCGCCGCCCAAGCCGAACATTTCTCCCCAGAAAACCATCCGGCCGACAAAGGTGATGGCGCCGGCCAGAGTGGCGACAATCGCGCTGGTCAGGATGTCGCGATTGCGCACGTGGCCCAACTCGTGGGCCAGCACACCCTCAATCTCTTCGTCGTCGCAGATGGCCAGAATGCCTCGCGTGACCGCGACCGAAGCATGATTGGGATTGCGCCCTGTGGCAAAAGCGTTGGGCGAATCGGTGGGAATCAGGTAAATCTTCGGTACAGGGATATTCGCCTTGGCAGCCAGCCGCTCAACAATCTGGTAAATGCGCGGACTTTCCTCGCGCGAGATCGGCTGAGCGCCGGACATGGAAAGCGCGATCTTGTCGGAAAAGAAATAGCTGCCGAAGTTCATTACCGCAGCCAGCACCAGGGCGATCATCATGCCGCTCTGGCCGCCCCAGAGGCCGCCGATCATCAGCAGGACACCGGTCAAAAGCCCCAGCAAAGCAGTTGTTTTTATGTTGTTCCACATAGTTTCTCCGGGCAGGCCATTGTCTGCCCCCCTTAGTGCTTAGATGCCGGGCAGGGCCAAGCCGTTTCACCGGCAGCAAGCCTTTGACAGCCTATTCGCCCTGGGCGACGGGATAGCCGTGCTGGGCCCAGTCGCGTCCAAAATTGCCCTCAATGTGGACGACTTTGACGTTCGCGTAGCCCATTTTCTTAACCGCCTCAAACGCCGGGCGGATGTTCGGGCATTCCTCCCACGGGCAGCAGCCGCAATAAAGAACAATCGCCTGCGTGTGCGGAACGTCCTTGAGGCACGCCTTGAGCCGCGCAATGCCGTCAGGACTCCGCCCCGGCCCGCAATATTTCGAGCCCGGAATGTGGCCCTGGGCATAAAGACTCTCAAACCCGACCTGCAACAGGAGCGGTTTGGCGCCGGAGCCCTGAAGCTCCCTGGCGAGAGTGGCCGGTTGAATCACGTCCTTCTGGGTCCAGGGATTGGCGGCGGAAAAAGCGCATGCGCTGGCAATCAGCAGAACCGCAGCAGCCGCGCTAAGAACAACATAATGCTTGCGAAAGCGATGGTAGTACGACAGATGTGTTTTTCCCATACCTAAGATAGTAGCACGCGGCAACGGCAGCGGACAGGGCGCGCGGGCGGTCAACCGCCGTAATTGGGTTCGGGTTGCGTGCCCAAAACCAATAGGGCCGCGGTCAACACAAGTGATAAA
This sequence comes from Acidobacteriota bacterium, assembly GCA_021780055.1. Next base: position 278 of record JAJXZM010000065.1, on the reverse strand, counting down.
ATAAGTGACGCCATGGATACGGGCTCCCACTGGGAAAATATTTACCGGACGAAAGCTCCCAATGCGGTCAGTTGGTACCGTTCGCATTTGGACCGGTCGCTCGCCCTGATCGAATCGGCTTCGCCTGACCGGAAAGCCGGCATCATTGATGTCGGCGGCGGAGCGTCAACCCTGGTGGACGATCTTCTGGCGCGCGGATACCGGAAACTGACTGTTCTGGATGTCTCACAGACTGCCCTGGATGTAACGAAAACGCGGCTCGGAGAATCTGGGAAAGG
>JAJXZM010000230.1 GCA_021780055.1 Acidobacteriota bacterium | reverse complement strand
GGGTGGCAAAGGGGAATCAATTCCGCCGTGCGCTTGGCCGCGGCAATCCCGGCCACGCGCGAAATTTCCAGCGGGTCACCTTTGGGATTGTTTTTGATCTTCCTGCGGGTCTGGGGTTTCATTTTGACCAGCACGCTGGCGACAGCTTGCCTGTGGGTTTCCGGTTTCGCGGAAACATCAACCATTCGCACCCGCCCCGCGCTGTCATAATGGCTCAAGGTCTTCTTTTTTCCTGCAGAGGTTTTCTTTTTCAATTCTTTCGCCTTCTTGTTCTGGAGCGGCAACAACCTAACTTGAAATGGGAAGCACATCCACCCAGTCACCCGCAGCGGGCGATGGCTGTCCCGCGTGGACGACCAGGAAACAATTAGCTTCCGCGACTCCCACGAGATCGCCCGATCCCTGCCAGCCGACGACGCTGACAACCGGGTCGTCATCCCGAGATTCGATCCTTGCTGGTGTGAAGATGGTTAACCCCGCTGGGTGCCGCACCAGTTTTGCCAGCCGTGCCCGAAGGAAAGCTGGCCGCTCGAATCCGCTGCCCATCAGCGCGCCGATTGCAGGCCGCGCAAAAAGGTTGCAGGTTACAAAGGTGGAGACGGGATTTCCCGGCAGTCCGAAAAAGAACTTACCCTGAACTCGGCCGAAAACCAGAGGCTTGCCGGGGCGGATTGCGACGCTGCGAAAATAAAATTCCGCGCCAAGGTCCGCGAGGACGTCTTCAACAAAATCGTACTTGCCCATGGACACTCCGCCGCTCAGCAGGAGCATATCGGCTTCAAGAGCCTTCTCGATGAGGTTCTGCAACGCGTCTTTCTGGTCCGGACCAATACCAATTTCCCATGGATCTCCGCCCGCAGAGGTTACCACGGCCGCCAGCATTGCGGAGTTACTGTTTCGAACCTGGTACCATTCGGGCCGGCGGTCAATCGGAACGACCTCATCGCCTGTGGGAATGATGGCTATTCGCGGACGGATGGAGACGGTTGCATGGGTTTTACCGACCGAGGCGAGAAGCCCAACCTCGCCTGCTCGCAAGCGCCTGCCTTTGGCCAGGATACGTTGCCCAGCCTGGGCTTCGCTTCCCTTGCGAACGACGTTTTCGCACGAGGCCGCAGGCCGCTCGATCTCGATTTTGTCGCCCTGGGGCCGCGTGTGTTCGATCATGACGACGGCATCTGTGCCTGTGGGCAGCGGTGCTCCGGTCATAATGGCGGCACAATGGCCGGGCCCGATTTCTGCTCTGAAATGTTCCCCCGCGCGTACTTCTCCGTCGAGAATGAGCGCAGAGCCGGCTTGCCGGACGTCTTCAGAACGTACGGCGAAACCATCACGCGTCGAGCGGTTAAAGGGCGGATAATCGCGATCGGCAGTGACGTCTTCGGCAAGGACACGGCCCCATGCCTGGCCGAGAGGGACAATTTCAGTTGCCGGTAGAGCGCCGGCTAAGGTGAGCCTGGCCTCGACTTCCGCAAGTGCCTCTTCAAAGCTCAGCATCTTTGTATCTGGAGGCGCGCCAGGCTTCATCGAAATGTGCTCGCAGACGGAAAAACTTGAACGGAGTCCGGGCTATTTGGAACTGATGTGGCTGGCCAGCCGGCTTTCGCTGCACCAGATAGCCTGCCCACGCTCGGGTCCTGTTGAGACCATGGCAATCTCCACGCCCACCTGGTCAGAAAGGAAATGGAGATAGTCTTGCGCTTTTTGGGGAAGCTGTGAAAATTCCCGCAGACCAAACGTCGACTGCTTCCAGCCGGGAAGAACACGATAGTGAACTTTGACCTGATCGAGGATGTCGACGTCTGCAGGGAAACTCGTGAACCGTTCTCCCTGGTATTCGTATTCCATTCCCACCGGGATTTCGTCGAGGGTATCCAGAATATCGAGCTTGGTGATGATCATTGCGCTCAGGCCGTTTACTCTGGCGCCGTAGCGCGCTGCGGGCACGTCAAACCATCCGCAGCGGCGCGGGCGGCCGGTCACAGCACCGTACTCGCTTCCCCGAGCCCTCAGCTCCTCGCCGCCACCGCCAAGGATTTCCGTCGGGAAAGGTCCGCTGCCCACGCGCGTTGTGTAGGCCTTTGAAATGCCAATCACGGAACCAATTCTGGTTGGCCCCACGCCTGTGCCTGTTGCGGCGCCGCCAGCCGAAGAGTTCGACGAAGTTACAAACGGATAGGTCCCGTGATCGATATCGAGCAAGGTGCCCTGCGCTCCTTCGAACAGGATACGCTTGCCCCGATCCATTTCATTGTTGAGATATTCTGACGCATCAACCAGCATCGGAAGCAGTGCGCGGGCCTTCTCAATATACTCGCCGATCCACTCGTCGCCGCCGAAAGAGGCACCGTCGAACAGCGCCGAAGCGATGCGGTCCTTTTCCGAAAGCACGGCCTTGCATTTGCGGAGAAATGCTTCCGGATTGCGCAGGTCACCCGTGCGGAGTCCGCGACGGCCAGCCTTGTCTTCGTAGGTCGGGCCAATCCCTTTTGCCGTGGTACCGATCTTTCCCACGCCGCGCGCCTGCTCGGCCGCCACTTCGTGGCTGCGGTGGTAGGGCATGATCAGATGGGCCCGGTCACTGATTTTGAGCCTTTCACGTGCGCTCAGGCCGTTACTTTCCAATCCGTCAAGCTCCCGCAGCAAAGCTTCAGGATTAACGACCACACCCTGGCCTATGACCGCAGTTTTCCCGGGCCGCAGGATCCCTGTGGGAACCAGTTGCAGGATGAACTTCTTGTCGTCAACGACGACTGTATGGCCGGCGTTAGCGCCGCCCTGATAGCGGGCGATGATGTCGAAATACTCTGAAAGTGAGTCGACGATCTTGCCCTTGCCCTCGTCGCCCCATTGGAGGCCGACGATTGCAACATTGTTGTTTTCCTCGCTCGTTTTCATACTCTTAGATCGCTGCCTTCTTCGTTACATTTTAACCTGATTAAGAGAACGGGTGGCCAATCGACGTGGAAAATCCTTTCCCTGTTTGGGAGCAGGGAAGCGGAATTTTGAAAGCTTTCCCGGCTCTGCCAGCCAGTTGAGGCCAGGTAAGGCTAGAGATTCTTTTCCAGCAGCCTGGCAAGGGTGTCTTTTGACGTTGCCCCGACAAGCTGTTCTTTGATTTCCCCGTTCTTAAAAACCAGGAGCGTAGGAATGCTTCGAATATTGTAGCGGCTTGTCACTGACTGGTTCTCGTCCACATTCAGCTTTCCGACCTTTGCCCGGCCGACGTACTCGCCGGCAACTGCTTCCACCGCCGGTGCAATCATCCGGCAGGGTGCGCACCACTCGGCCCAGAAGTCCACAAGTACCGGCTTGTCAGACTTCAGAACCTCCTGCTCAAAATTCTGGTCACTAAACTCAAGGATATTCCCTCCAGCCATCTGTCAAATCCTCCGGGAAAATACGAGATTTACAAAAACGGAATGACTCTTGACGTTGTTCCCTGGGCCTTGGTTGCGTATAGGGTTTCGTAAAGGGCAGCATATTTTTTAGCCGATTGCATCCATGAAAAATCTTCACGCATGCAATTTTGCTGCAGTCTGGACCAGGTATCCCTGTCGCGGAACGTGGCGATGGCGCGTTGCAGACACGCAAGCAGTGCTACAGGCGAGTACTGCCGGAAACGGAATCCCGTACCCTTTTCTCCATCGAAGGGCTGGACGGTGTCATCCAGGCCGCCCGTCGCCCTTACCACCGGCACTGTACCATATTTCATGCTGTAAATCTGGTTCAGTCCGCAGGGTTCGTAGCGCGAAGGCATCAGGAACATATCCGCGCCGGCCTCAATCTGGTGGGCCAGGGTGTTGTCATACGCCACCTTAACCAGAAACTTCTCCGGATACTTCTCCGCCATGGAAAGAAACAGCTCTTCATACTCCGGTTCGCCGGTTCCCAGCGCGACGATGTAAATCTCCTCCCGCATCAGCTCGTCGGCGACTTGCGCGATCAGGTCGAACCCCTTTTGCTTGACGAACCTTGACACGATGCCGAGGACAGGCCGGTCCATAACAGGATCCTGAATTCCCAGTTTTTGAAGCAGAATTTTCTTGCAGGGTTCCTTTCCCTGCATGTCTTCCGGCGTATAGTTCGCGGGGATCAGCTTGTCCGTGGCGGGGTTCCAGTCTTCGTAATCGACCCCATTCAGAATTCCAATCAGATGATCGGCACGGCTTCGCAGGACGCCTTCAAGCCCGTGGCCGAATTCGTCGGTCTGGATTTCCTGGGCGTATTTCTGACTCACAGTGGAAACAAAATCAGAGAAGACAATACCACCCTTCAGCAGATTAACCTTGCCGTAGTATTCCAGTCCTTCAATTCGGAAGAGCTCCTTATTAATGGATATTCGAGGCATAATCTCAGGTGGAAAAAGCCCCTGATAGCCGATGTTGTGGACGGTGAACAGCACAGAGGTATTTGCGTAAAACGGGTCGTCGCGATAAAGGCTGCGGAGATATACCGGAACCAGGGCAGACTGCCAGTCATGGCAATGAATCACAGCGGGTGCCGTTGGCGAACGCTTGATGAATTCCAGTGCCGCCATGGAAAACGCTGCAAAACGCTCGGCATTGTCGGGATAATCCTTGCCGTTAGCCATATAAAATTGATCACGGTCGAACAATTCCGGGCATTCCATCAGATAGGTACGGACGCCGTTTGCTTCACCGGCAATCTGGATGGCCGCAAACTTGAAACCTGCAGAGAGAGGGACCGTGATGCTTCCTGCGCCTGGAACTACGGCTCCCGGCTTTGTAATCCTGTACCGGGGAAGAAATACTTCAACCTCATAGCCGAGCGATGCCAGGGCCTTCGGCAACGCGCCAACAACGTCGGCAAGGCCCCCCGTTTTCGAGTAGGGCACGCTCTCCGACGCAACAAAAACTATTTTCATGGGGATGATCCACTGAAGTTGCTATAGACGCTTAATAGGCTAAATTAGAGGATGCAATCAGCAAAGTCAAGGTTCTGGATTTGAGGGTGGATGTTCAATTCGATGCGAAAGTGGCCGTACGCTGGCATGTGACGAGTCAAACTGGCTGCGACGGCTCACGAACGGCGCAACTTAAAATTCGGATGACCCGATAAGTAAATGAAACGGGTTTGCGCAAGTCAGAGCTCTTTGTTTCGAAGTTCCTATGGTTCATCGCCAACGCCCAAAGCTGGGACAACATTTTCTCGCTGATGCTCGCTACTGTTCACGCATAGCGGAGGCACTGGATCTGCGTCCGGGCGACCTTGTCATCGAAATCGGTCCGGGCCACGGAGCCGTGACGGGCCTGCTGGCCTCGCGAGTGCGCAAACTGGTGGCCATTGAACTGGATTCCGAACTCGCGGACGAGCTTCGACAAAAGTTCGAGGAAACGCCTGAAGTTGAAATTATCCAGGGCGATGTTCTCCAAACTGATATCGGTGAGATCTGCCGGCGGAATGGTGCGGACTGCTGCTACGTGGTCGGCAATCTCCCTTACTACATAACTTCTCCAATTATTCATCATGTGCTGCAATTTGCCGTTCAAGTCCGCGCCATGGGGCTGCTGGTCCAGCGCGAGGTGGCCGACCGCCTGACCGCGCAACCCGGCTCACGTGATTATGGTTATCTGACTGTTTTCGCCCACCTCTATTCATCTCCGCGCGTCGTATTCCATGTCCCACCAGGGGCTTTTTCGCCGCCGCCCAAAGTTCACTCAGCCTTTGTGCGATTTGATATGCGTGCGAGCAGTCCGGTCGTGAGTTCGGAAGACGAAGAAGAACTGCTGCGGTTTCTGAAGCAGTCCTTTGCTTACAAACGGAAAAAACTTCTGAATTGCCTTGCTCCGGTTTACTCGCGGCCGAAGGTTGAGCAAGAACTCGCGCGGCTGGGTCTGCCTCCGGGCACAAGAGCCGAGCAGCTTTCGCTTGAGCAATTTGTTGCCTTGTTTCTGTCTCTCCGCTGAGCCGCGAGACGCTGGGTGGCTGTGCGCGGCTCGACCGTGCGGCGCCCCGAGAGCTATGATAAGATTCGAATGAAAGCAAGGAGGAACGAACATCTCAAATTCTGATAACAAGTTACGAGCTATTCCGCTCGGAGGCCTCGGCGAATTCGGAATGAACATGATGGTCTTCGAGTACGGCGATGATGCCGTCGTGGTTGACTGCGGCGTGATGTTCCCGGACTCGGAACTTCCGGGCGTTGACATCATCATTCCCGACATTACTTACCTCCGCCAGATTCGGAACCGCATCCGGGCCATCCTTCTTACTCACGGACACGAAGACCACATTGGGGCGTTGCCTTACGTGCTGGATGAAATTGACGTTCCCGTTTACGGGACCTCTTTCACTCTTGCCCTGGCAAAGGCGAAATTGGTTGAGCATGTAATGGAAGATAGCGTCCAGATGCGCGAGATGAAGCCCGGAATGCCATTTGACGTCGGGCCGTTCCACGTGGAATTCATTCATCTTACCCATAGCATTATTGAATCGGGCGCTCTGGCGATTACGACCCCTGCGGGAACCATTATTCACACGGGCGACTTCAAGTTTGATCCTACGCCGATGGATGGCCGGCAGAGCGACCTGCACACTCTGGCCGACTACGGGCGAAAGGGTGTTCTGGCGCTTTTCTCTGACTCCACCAACGTTGAGCGGCCCGGGATTACACCTTCCGAGCGTGCTGTTCGCGAGCGGCTTTCTGAAATCATCTCGGTTGCCCCGGGGCGTGTGCTGATCACCTGTTTTTCCACTTCTGTCCATCGGCTGCAGCTTGTGGCAGACCTTGCCCACGAACGCGGACGCCGCCTCTGCTTTCTGGGGCGCAGCATGCTCCAGATTGCAGATATCACCCAGCAGATGGGGAAGCTCAACATCCCACCCGGCCTTCTGGTAGAGCAGCAGGAACTCCGGAACCTTCCACGGTCCAAAGTGGTGATTGTTTCGACCGGCAGCCAGGGTGAGCCGATGGCTGCACTTCCCCGGATTGCGGTTGACCGCCACCGGTGGGCCTCACTCGAACCGGGCGACGAAGTGGTGATCTCCGCCCGCGTTATTCCCGGAAACGAAAAGTCCATCTTCCGGATGATCGACCATTTGTATCGCCGCGGTGCCCATATTCATTACGAAGATGGCAGCCAGCCTCCGGTGCACGTTTCCGGGCATGGCAGCGCGGAAGAAATAAACCTGATGCTCAACCTGGTCCGGCCGCGCTTCTTTGTGCCCCTCCATGGCGAGTACCGCCAACTCTTCTGCCATGCGGAAGCGGCCAAGCGGGTGGGCATCACGCCTGAGAATGTTTTCCTGCTGGAAAGCGGCGACGTGCTGGAATTTAATGGTGGAACTGCAAAGAAGGCTGACCGCGTCCCGGTTGGCCGCGTCTGCATTGATGTTGGAACGCTCGACGAGGTGGGCGACATTATCCTGAAAGAACGGCGCCACATTTCGGAAGACGGCATTGTGATTCCCATTCTGGCCATCAATGAGCACACCGGGCGGCTTGAGGTGCCGCCGGAAATTGTTTCGCGCGGGTTTATTCCCATGGACGAGGCGAAGGACCTGGTGGAAAGCGCCCGCCAGGTGATCTTTAAGACCATCGAGGTTTCCAACACCGAGGAGATTGCCGATTGGGGCGTCATCAAGGAGAAGATCCGCACCGCGCTGCGCCGCCACTTCGATCAGGAAACCGGCAAGCGTCCCATGGTCCTACCGGTCGTGCTGGAAGTCTGAGTGGCGTATTTTCAAGGTTTCACCCATACGGCATCCTGTTGTTGACCTCCAAACGCCCGAAATATATGTTGTTTGCGTATCGCCCCGGGCGTGGTAGTATTTGACATCGGACAGGGATTGCGCCACCGCGTCCGACGTTGTGCCTTAGGCACCATGAAATAAATTTTTGAAGCTCCGGATCTGCGGCGGGAGGGCGATCGCAGGCAGCGGGCTTTTGTGGAGAGAATTCGGCGCATGCCAACCTCCCCTTCGACTACCAGGAAAGACTCCTCCAAAGGATCCTCCGGCCATCCGCTTGTCGGCTCACCGCGTTTCTTTGAGCTTGTGGGCTTTCTGTTGCTGATCCTGGGAGTTCTGGTGCTGTGTAGCCTCGTCTCTTATTTTCCCCGTGATCCATCTTTAGATACGGCTGGCAATACTGCGGGAGTCATCCACAACTGGATTGGGCTGGTCGGAGCCTACGGAGCCGATGTTCTGGAACAACTGCTGGGATGGGTCGCCTACCTGATTCCGGTGGCGCTCTTCTTTGTGGGCATCAGGCTGATTCGGATAAAGCCGCTTGAGGCGCCACGCACCAAGGTTTTTGGCCTTGTGGTGCTGATTTTGTCTCTGGGGGCATTGCTTCAACTGTTTCCTTACACTCCACCGATCCACGGCGTGATCCAGGGGAGCGGGCTGGCGGGATTTCTGGTGGCGACCGGCCTGGTCCACATTGTTAATCCGTTGGGAGCAGCCATTGTGGCTGGCGCGTTGTTCCTGGCCTCTTTGTTTCTGGTCACCCGTTTTTCATTTTCCGCCGGCTTGGCCGTGCTGCAAAAGCGATTTGCATTTCTGGGCCGAATTGCCGCGCGCTGGCAGGCCTGGCGTGAAAGGCGGCGCGCTGAGCGTATGCGGCGCCAGATTGAGAGGACAAAGGCTGCGGGCAGACAGCCTGTAGCGGCCCAAAAGGCCCGGCAAATCTCACCACGGGCCGACGCCAGAGAAGAGCCTCCCAGGATCGCAAACAAGCAACCAGCCCCGGCGCCGGTTGAGGACGACGCTGACGATGCTGATGATGCTGATATGCCGGAGCCGGAGATTGTCGAGCGCGCACCGGCGAGCATGGCCGCGGGCCTAAATGAACAGGCAACTCCTAAGCCTCCGAAGGGATCCCGCAAGGGGCGATACAAGTTGCCCAGCACGGCCCTGCTCTACCCGCCTGACGCTGAAGAAGGAATTGATGAGAATGAATTGAAGGACCGGGCTCGCAGGCTGACCGAGAAGTTTGCCGAGTTTGGGGTCACGGGAGCGGTCACCCAGATTCATCCCGGTCCCGTTGTCACCACCTACGAATTCAAGCCTGAAGCGGGCATCAAGTACAGCCGCATTGTGAACCTGGCGGACGATCTTTGTCTGGCCCTGAAAGCTGAATCAATCCTGATCGAACGGATACCGGGCAAGTCGACCGTGGGTATTGAAGTTCCCAACGCGCGCCGTGAAACCATCCATTTGCGCGAAACCCTCGAGGCGGGCGAATTCACGGGGCACAAGTCCAAACTGGTGCTCTGCCTGGGGAAGGACATTACCGGGAAGATCCGCGTTGCCGACCTTGCCCAGATGCCCCACCTGTTGATTGCAGGTTCCACGGGGACCGGCAAGAGCGTCGCAATCAATTCCTTTATCGTCTCCATTCTCTACAAGACGACGCCTGACGAAGTCAAAGTGATCATGATTGACCCAAAGCGGCTGGAGCTGAATCTCTATGACGGCATTCCGCACCTTTTCACGCCTATTGTGACGGAGCCCAAGCAGGCCGCGAACGTTCTGCGCCGGGCCACCATGGAGATGGAACGGCGGCTGAAATTGCTGGCCGAGCAGGGCGTGCGGAACATTGAGCAGTACAACAAGCTGTTTGAGGAGAATGAAACACTCGATCTTTTTGATACCGACCCCGCCCGCAACCGCCCGCTGCCGTATCTCGTGATTATTATCGATGAACTTGCAGACCTGATGATGGTTGAACCTCAGGGCGTTGAAGAATCCATCACTCGCCTGGCGCAGATGGCGCGTGCGGTGGGCATCCATCTGATTCTTTCTACCCAGCGGCCGTCGGTGGACGTGATTACCGGCCTGATCAAGGCCAATCTGCCTTCGCGGATCGCCTTCCGCGTGGCGTCAAAAGTGGATTCCCGAACCATTCTGGACTCGAACGGCGCAGAAGCGTTGCTGGGGCGCGGCGATATGCTTATCCTTCCGCCCGGTTCGGCCCGGCTTGTCCGCATGCACGGCGCCCTGGTTACCGAAAAGGAAATCGACAAAGTTGTTGAGTGGTGCAAGCAGCAACGCGAACCGGAGTACAACGACGAATTCCTCAAGCCCGTCCGAGACAAGGATGACCGCAACGCGGAGGTGGATGATGAAACGGACGCTTCGGAGCTCGATGCCGTTTACGAGGACGCGGTCCGCGTGGTGGTGGAATCCGGCAAGGCTTCTACTTCGCTTCTCCAGCGCCGCCTGCGGCTGGGTTACGGCCGCGCCGCCCGCCTGCTTGATTTGATGGAGCGCGACGGAATCATCAGCGCCCCGGATGGATCGAAGCCGCGCGAAGTCCTGAAGCGCCCCGACTGGGTACGTGAAATGGATGAACCTCTGCGCTAACCGGGCGCAATAAACAGCTCATTCAGGCAGCAAAATATCCCCGCAAAATTCCAGACTCTGCCAGGCTGACATTCCATTTTTCTGTTCACAATGCAGTGAGCAGGGAAATGCGTTCGCAACTGCTTGCAAATCCCCGGAACATCAGAAATCAATCAGGTTCTTGGGGGGAAGCGCTGCGCGAATTGCGTTGAGGATGGCAATCAGGTCGATGACTTCCTGTGTAATTGCACCGGCAACCGGCGGCAGGTAGCCGGCTGCGGCAAAGACCATCCCGGCGATGCTTACGGCCATCCCGCCGATGGCGCTTTGCAAGGCAATGGCGCGCATTCGCCTGGCAATATGGAAAAATTCATCGACCCTTTCAAGGGAAGTGTCCATGATCACGGCGCCGGCTGATTCCGTCGTGATGTCGCTCTGATGTCCGAAAGCAATTCCGATGGATGCCGTCATCAGGGCGGGAGCGTCATTGATGCCGTCACCAAGAAAGAGTGTTTTGGCCTCGCGAGTGGCCTGGCGGACCAGACCGACTTTTTCTTCGGGGCTCTGCGAGGCGTAGACCTCCTTCACGCCGACAAGGTCCGCCAGATATCTCACTTCGCTTTCGCGGTCGCCGGAAACGAGCATCAGCTTGTCAAAGCCGTGCTTCCTGCCCAGATGTTGAACAAAAGGCTTACTTTCTGTCCGCGGCGCGTCGTGGAAAACATAGGTTGCCGCGTAAGTGCCGTCAAGGACGATTTCGCAGGTCAGCCCGCCTGCCACTCGCGGAAGAATGGACTCGGGTGTTCCGAACTCTTTCACCAGCGTCGCGCGGTTGGCGATGCGAATCGACCTGCCGCTGACGGTGCCCTGGAGGCCGCGGCCAGGGGCTTCGCGGATTTCAGTGGCGTGATGGAGCGTCAATCCTGACTCTCGCGCGGAATGGAGAATGGCCCTGGCGAGAGGGTGCTTGGAATACTGTTCGGCGCTTGCGACCAGCTGTAAGACTTCCGTTTGGTCAAAGCCTGGCGCAACGAGTTGCTCGGTGAGATGCGGAAGGCCGTAGGTGAGCGTCCCCGTCTTGTCAAAGATGATAGTTCGGCAGGTGTCAAGCCGTTCCAGCACCGAGGGATCTTTTACCACGATGCCGCGGCGCGCGGCGAGCGAGATGGAGCCGATAATGCTGACCGGGATGGCAATGAGCAGCGGGCAGGGCGTTGCAATCACCAGAACTGCCAAAAAGCGGACAGCGTCTCCGCTGTAGGCCCAGGCAAGAAGCGCAAGCACCACGGCGATGGGAGTATAGTAAGCGCCCAGCTGGTCTCCCAGTCGCCGGATGCGCGGGCGGTTTTCCTGCGCCGTTTTCATTACCGCCATGATCCGCGCGTAACGGGAATCGACGGGAAGTTTTTCCGCCTGGATGGTGAGCGCGCTCTCGCCGTTAATGGCTCCTGACAGCACCCGGGTTCCGGGCGTCTTGGAGATTTCGAAAGGTTCGCCGGTCAGGTAAGATTCATCCATGATTCCTTCGCCGGCGATGACGACCCCATCAACCGGGCAGATTTCATGCGGGTAAACCGTGAGCGTATCACCAATCCTGATTTCGTCGAGCGGAACGTCGGTGATGGCACTGTCGTGTTTGCGATGCGCAACGCTCGGCACGCGCTTGGCAAGTGCCTCCAGGACCGACGATGCGCTGCGGACGGCATAGGCCTCCAGCACGTTGCCGCCTGAAAGCATCAGGACCACCAGCGTGCCGGCAAGATATTCACCCAGAACGACGGAAACCACAATCGAGATGCCGGCCAGCAGGTCGGAACCGAATTCCCTTCGGATGACCTTGCGACCCAGCCCGTATACAAGCGGACCACCGCCCAGAACCAGAGCGGCAAATAAGGGAATGTCGTAAGTGAATTGCGGCAACTTCAGGAGAAATCTCAGGACAAGATGGACCGCAATTCCGGCGATAGCAATAAAGGCAATAAGGTTTTCGGCTGAAGGCCAACGTTTTCCGCCGCTTCCCGGCGAGTATCTGGATCCTGCGCTTTCCACTTTACTCTCTAGCCTTCCCAGTTGAGGAACCAACTCCCTGATTCTAATCCTTCAACTCCCCGTTTGCAGCGGGGTGACTGCGTGAGAAACACCTCGGAATGATCTTTCTTCATTTTGGGGCTCTTTATGGCGACATCTGTTAATTATTTTACATCTAAGAAGATAAAGAAATTGAGAGGAGGCTTTCCTTGACCTGCGGGGTGGCGTA
>JAJXZM010000180.1 GCA_021780055.1 Acidobacteriota bacterium | reverse complement strand
AAAGACCCCAAAACGGGCGAGTTTGCTGTGCGCAATCTTTATTATCCCAGCACCGCCGACAAGTCCGACCGCAATCCAGACAGCGAAAAGTCCATCTACCAGGACAAAAGCATCCAGGGACTGGCGGCCCGCGGCGTAAGCTTCTTGTGCTGCCATACGGCCACCGAGGAACAATCCCGCAAAATAATCGCGCGATTTGGGCTGAAAGAAAAGCCTGAAACCATCGTGAAAGACCTTCTGGCCCACCGCATTCCCGGCTCAACTGTCGTCCCTGCCATGGTCGCCACTGTAGCGATCCTGCAACTTGAGGGGCATTTCAGCTACATCACCGTTGCTGCGTAACGGCTGAATGTGTGGCAAACGAACTGGCGAGGAAATGAATGGGAAAAACTTTTTGGAAGTTTATGTATCGGTGTGTCGGGCTGAGTGTGCTGGGAATGGCACTGTTTTCAGCCGTTCGAACGGATGCGGCGCAGCGCGCTTACCCACCCTGGAGCGGTGGGCGGAACAATCCGGCTGGAAACAAGGGCTATGTCTTTGAAGTGCCGGAGGTCGACAACGTTCCTGATCTTCACGGCAACCCCGGAGGCGCCGGGCTGGTACTCTTTATCGCGGGCAACCAGTTTATGGTGCTCCCGAAGCTGGTGGAGGCGTTTGAGGCAGAGCATTCGGAACTCAAGGGAAAAATCTACTACGAGACGCTGCCTCCGGGTATCCTGCTACACCAGATGGAAAACCAAAACACCCTGACGATTGGCAACCTGACGCTGACGGTCCAGCCGGACGTGTTTGAAGCAGGAGCCCGCCGTGTCGCGGCGCTAGAAACCCAGGGCAAGGTTTGCAACGTAGTTCGGTACGCCACCAACGACCTGGCCATCATGGTGCGGAAGGGAAACCCGAAACACATTCGGTCGTTGCGCGACCTGGGCCGGCCGGATGTCCGGGTATCCATGCCGAACCCGGAGTGGGAAGGCGTGGCCCGCCTGATCGAGCAATCGATCCGCAAGGCCGGCGGCGACTCACTGGTCCGCCAGATCATGGTGGCCAAGCGCCAGCAGGGCACAACCTTCCTGACCCACATTCACCACCGCCAGACGCCCATGCGGATTGTGCAGGGACTCTCCGACGCGGGGGTTACGTGGCAGTCTGAGGTGAAGTTCCAGGAGAGCATCGGCAACCCAATCTCAGGCGTTGAGATTCCGGCCCGGGACAATGCCACCGGCATTTACGCCGCCGGAGTCTTGGCCGATGCTCCCCACCGTAAAGCGGCAGAAGAATGGGTCAAATTTCTCAAGAGCACAAAGGCCCAATCCATATACCGCAGCTATGGTTTTGGAATTCCTGAATAAAAGCAGAGAAAGAAAATGAAAACTGAGAGCATTTTTAGAAATAAGCAATTCCGCTGGCTCGCTGTTGCGGCGTTTGCGGGCACCATCTGTCTACTGGTTTCCGGGATCACAGGGAATCCTCGCGTATATGCTGAAACGCGGCAGGAAGAACCAGCCATTCCGGCGGTTGCCTGGAAGGCTCCAAACCCGGCCACCATTCCTCAAGGCAAGCTTGGCGAAAGCATCCGCCTGGGCCGCAACATCATGATCAACACGCCCAAATACGCTTCGCGCTATGTAGGGAACCGGATGAACTGCGTGGACTGCCACGAGGACGAAGGGACTCGGGCCTACTCCTCGCCGCTCGCAGGAATCACAACCATTTTCCCAGCCTACACCAAACGTGACGGGCGGGTGATTACCATCGAACATCGCACCCAGGAGTGCTTTGAGCGCAGCGAGAACGGCACGCCTCCGCCCTCTGACAGCCCTGAGATGGTTGCCCTGGTGGCCTATATGAACTGGCTTTCAAAAGGCATTCCGATGGGCTCCACGGTGAAAGGCCGGGGGCTTCTGCAACTCACGCCGCCCGCCCACGTTGACGCCGCCGCGGGCGCCAAAATCTACGCCCAGCAATGCCAGGTCTGCCATGGGGCCAACGGCCAGGGCATTCCGGGAATGTTTCCGCCTTTGTGGGGTCCGGGTTCATTCAATGACGGCGCGGGAATGAATAAGGTTGAGAAGATGGCGGCGTTTGTGAAAGCAAACATGCCCAAAACCAGTCCGGGCAGCCTGACCGTCCAGCAGGCCTACGATGTGGCGGCTTTTGTCACGGCAAAACCCCACACGCATTTCAAATCAGCAAAATAGTGGCTGCTTCCTTGCTGCGGAGTTCGGGGCTTTCCGGCGGTCGCCACAGAGGGCTTATTTGAGCCCGCGCCAATTTGGGCAATTTTGAAAGCCCAGATGATTCGCATAAGATGAATGGGTCCTCGAATTCAACCAGGACGGCAGCCCGTGCGCCGCTGCCACTGGCAACAAGGGGAAGCAGAGCACGATGCGCATTCACATCATCCAACACGTAGCGTTTGAAGGGCCGGGAGCGATTGGCGAGTGGGCGCGGGAGCGCGGCCACGCCGTCACGGTCACCGAGCAGTTCGGCAAAGGGCAGTTGCCGGCGCTGGAGGATTTCGATTTCCTGGTCATCATGGGTGGCCCGATGAGCGCTAATGATGACGCGAAGTTCCCGTGGCTGGCCGGTGAAAAGCGGCTGATTGCGGACGCGCTGAGCGGGCAAAAGGCGATCCTTGGCGTGTGCCTGGGCGCGCAGTTGCTGGCGCAGGCGCTGGGCGCGCGGATTTACCGGAACCGTGAAAAGGAGATCGGATGGTTTCCGGTGCAGCTCACTCCGGAAGCGGCGGCCAGCAGATTGTTCTCCGGTCTGCCCGTGGAGATGACCGTGCTGCACTGGCATGGCGAAACGTTTGACCTGCCGCAGGGCGGCGTCCGCCTGGCGCAGAGTGGACTTTGCCTCAACCAGGCGTTTGAGATTGAAGGCAGGGCCTTGGGATTGCAATTCCACCTGGAAGTGCAGCCGGAAGGTCTTGAAGGATTGATCGGGAATTCTGCAAAAGACCTTGCTGCGACGGGGCCGGCCGTGCAAACCGGGGACGAGATTCGCGCCTCGGCGCACCTTGCACAAACCCTCCGGCCCGCGCTTTACAGGATTCTCGACAGCCTGGCGGAAGCGGGGCACTGACGAAAATTGTGACGCCGATCCTTGCAATCTGCCCGGGTTTCCTCTTAAAGTTGACGTTTGCGAGAGTCAGTACGCGCTCGACCGAAAGGTTTGCGATCAGCAGA
>JAJXZM010000342.1 GCA_021780055.1 Acidobacteriota bacterium | reverse complement strand
TCTGCAGGAGGCCCTGACCGACGAACTGGGAGCGGTGCATGGGTATATTCTTCACGCCGAGATGTGCGACAACTGGGGTTACAAGAAGCTGGCGGCGCTGACCACCCGCCGGGCCATTGAAGAGATGAAGCACGCCGAGCACCTGATGGAACGCATCCTGTTCCTGGATGGCATGCCCGACGTTGAAACCATGCCGAAAATCGTGGCGGGCGCGAACGTCGAGGAACAATTCCAAGCTGATCTGGAAAGCGAAGAAGCGGCCATTGTGAGCTATAACCAAGGAATCGCCACCTGCAGAAAAGCCGGCGACGACGGATCAGCGGACCTGCTGAAAACAAACCTCCAAGACGAGGAACGGCACGCCGACTACCTGGAAACCCAGTTGAGCCTGATCCAGCAGATCGGGCTGGCGAATTATCTCTCCCAAACCATGGGTGAATAACTTTCAATACAAGCTGAGCGAGCTGTGGCGCGGCAACCGAAGTGCCGCCCCTTGTGAAAAACGCTTGACGGGTAATTCATACGTTTGTATCATACGAACGTATGAATGACAAAAGCGCCCATATCCATTCAAGCCCGGCATCTCGAGGCCCGGAAGATTCCCCTTCAGCATCCGGCTCTTCAAGCACCCGGGAAGCTATTCTCGACACGGCAGAGCGCCTTTTTGCCGAAAAAGGCATCGATGGCACCTCCATCCGGGACATCACCGGCACTGCGGGTGTCAATCTCGGATCCATCAATTATCACTTCGGAAGCAAGCAGGACCTGGTGGCTGCGGTCTTCATGCGGCGGTTGGAGCCGATCGCCCAACGGCAGATGGCGTTCCTTGATGAGGTGGAGCGCGAGGCGGGCGACAATCCGCCCCGGCTTGAAGCACTGATCGAGGCGATGGTTCGACCCTCCATCGAAAAAAGCTTTGCAGCCGGAAAAAGAAACTCCGCATTCATGCGCTTGGTTGGGCGCTTCTATGGCGATCCGGATCCTGAGGTCGAGCGGCAAATCCGCGCCCAACTTGAAAAGGTCTGGATGCGCTTTGCGGGCCTGCTTTCACGCGCCGTGCCCGGCCAAACAGGAGAGGGGATATTCTGGCGAATCATGTTCATGGCTGGGACGTTCCACCACACGATGCTGACCATGGGGCGAGAGGGGACCATCCCTCCAGAGGTGCGTAAAGGCCTGGACGCAGAGTCACTGATCCGCCGGCTGGTGGCTTTTACGGCCGCCGGCATGAGGGCCGAATTATGATTCACGTTGAAAATCTCACCAGAAACTTCGGCAAGCTCGAAGCCGTCCACAACATTCATTTCAGCACAGTGATGAATCTGGTGGTGCTGGTGGCCGTTTCCGCCGCGCTGGTTTGCGTCGGCGCGTGGCGATTTTCAAGAATCGAGGTGTAACGTGGAACCTGACAACGAACTGGTTGAACTCTGCCGCAGGAGAGAAGACGGAGCCTGGACAAAACTGGTCCGGCGCCATACGCGCGACGTTTTCAGCTTGTGCGTCCGGGCCACCGGCTGCGCAGAAGAAGCCGAGGACCTGACGCAGGAAATCTTCCTGAAGGTCTTCCGTGCCATCGAAGGCTTTGACAGCCGCCGGGCGAGCTTTTCCACCTGGCTGCGCCGCGTGGCCAGGAACCACTTGGTGGACTACTACCGCTGCTCACAGAAGAACCGCGTGACGGTTTCAATCGAAGAGGAGCTTCCGCGGCTTGAAGAGGGACCGGGCCGCGACGGCGCTCCGCACAACCACGTGGAACGCAGCGAAAGGCGGGCGGTGCTCCGAAAGGCGCTGGACCAGATTCCTCCCGATTTGCGCCAGGCGGTGGTGTTGCGCGATCTTCAGGAACTGGAGTACACGGAAGTTTCAAGGGTCCTGGGAATCCCGTCGGGCACGGCCAAGTCGCGGGTCCATCGGGGCCACCTGGAATTGGGCCGCGTCCTGGGCGCACAGCAGAGCGAACTGGCACAACAGGCCTCCGCACTTTCGTACTGAAGCCGCAGCGTACCCCAGGCAACGCACGGACACAACATCAAATCGAAGTGTCGCCCCCGACGGGATAACAGCGGTTCCCTGGCTGAATTAAGATGCTGGTGCAGGCGGAGGCAAGTCGCCGTATGCCGGCGGTCAGGGAACAACCGATATGGATAAAAGGCGGCGAACCTGACGACCCACGTTATGGGGAGTTCTGTCGCTGGCGGGATTTGTAACGATGGCTGACGAGCCAGAGGAGAGTTTCCGGGAGACCGTTTAGGATATATCGTTCGAAGAGTTCCATGGTTTGCGGGCCGTTGACCTCAGCGATAATGACCAGCAGTTTCCCTGCCCGGCCAACCCGAATTTCCCCGATGCCGCGAACCTCGCTGCTGGTTCTCCGATTTAAACACCGCAGATCAAGGACAACAGCCTCCAACAGCTTCTGGTCGAGCAATGCCTGCAATGGTTCGCCAGCCGGCGTGAACGTATTCTCGCTCCCGATCCTATTCAGGAGAATAAAAAGGTTTCGGACGGCCTTCTTGTCGTCAAGGATCAGAACTTTTCGGCGCATCGGAGCAGGCAGCATGGGCGGTGTCCTTCAGCGTTCACCGGCATTCATGATTTAAGATTGGCTTGAGCAGTCGCAAATGAACCGATGCTCAATTTCTCTCCCAATGAATTCGCAAAAAACTGAAGAATGGTTGTCAATTTCGAAACCGCTTCTCTCTCCTGGAGCTTGAAAGCGTGACGAATGGGCAGGCAGAAGAGCAGAAAACGGAAATAAAGCATCAGAATTCTCTCAGCGCGCGACAGGCGCCCTCGTGAAGGGCCACCGTTTTTCAGCAGATATTCCAAGGCTGTGAAATCGCATTTCAGCACGAGTCGCGCATCGGAGTAACTGTACGGGGCCCCGGATTCGGAAGAATCTCGCAACCGCGGGTATTCCAACTGGATAGCCTGAATGATCTCCTTGAAATACGGGTGGCTGAACTCCCGCTTCAGGGCCTTTTCACAGATGGCCTGACTGAAAAACAGAAACAGCGAACACGAGAAAACCAGAACCAAAACGGACATCAACATTAAATATCCCCCCCAAAACGTACGGACCGCATGTACGTCTTCCCACACACCATCTTACTACTAAGTAGAGATTTGACAAGATGACTAAAGTGCTAATACCGCCGCCAGGAATCGTCAAAGGGCCTCAGTAAGCAAAATCC
>JAJXZM010000491.1 GCA_021780055.1 Acidobacteriota bacterium | reverse complement strand
GTCCCATACCGGTGTTGCGTGCTGGACACCGTGCGAGGTTATCCTCCACAATAGGGTTGAGATCGGGTACGCGAGGGTCCATTGAGCAGTCCGCAGGCTTCTGTCATCAAGAGTGTTCCGGTTCGTGAATATGTCCAGCAGATGTTTGTGCCGCTCTCCCGGGTTGCGCATGACTGGGACATGCACTCCGCGGTTGCGCTCACTCCTTCGGAAGAGCGCACAATGGTTCGCGAACCCGCCCGCGCCGTCCCTCAGACCATCGCCCGCCGCCTTGGAAAACTCAGAATTCTTCTGGTCCCCTTTATAGCCTGCTTCCCCACCGGCGACGTGGTTGCATTCTCCAATCCGGAGGGCGAAAAGCATTCCGCCGTCTGGCTTGAAAATAAGGGCAGGATTGACCTGCTCGTTTCCTGCCGGGACCTTGACGCGCATGACTCGGGATGGGAGTTCCTGGCGAGCGTAGCGGAGTTGCTTCGCGCCCGCCTGACGGCTGACGAACTGGAGCGTTACACATCTTTGCTTCAGGAAGAACTGGTGATGGGATTCGAGGGTGAAATCGATGAGGAAGCCTACGAAGCCAAGCAGGCGCTACGCAAACGCGGGCGATGGTCGCGAACCGGGCCGCAATTCCTGAAGTATCGTGACGCTTCCTTTACAGGGACTTGTGCCGAATACATGCACGGGCTTTGGCACGACGTCCAGATCCGGGTTGGGCCTGAACACCTCCCGGTTTCCGTTTTGCGCAAGCGTATGACCCTGATGGCCGACCTCTTCCCGCCCAACCCCGGCTACCAGTTGTTTGCCTGAAGCTATCTTTTGCGGCCTTTGGCGATTCATCAAGTCCCGGCGCCGCTGATGCTGCCCGCCCTTTTCTGTTCCCTTCTGATTTTTTACTTTTGAACTTGCATAAAGGCCCGTCAAAGAATATTCTTTGTCCCCGACCTGACTGCAGGGGCATGTGTTCGATAGGGGGTAAAATGGCCGCCGAACTTCCAAATTACGTTGCATCGTCAGTTCCCAATCCTGCCAGCAACCGGGTTCCATGGTACAAGAGCACGTTCCCCTCATACGCGGGGATATTCCTGTGGGTCGCTTTCTATCTGGGGCTTTCAGCGCCTACGTTGAGCCAGGCAAGTCCTGCTGTCTGCCTCCTCGGGTTGTTTGTGGCCGGCCTGATCTGTTTTGCGCTCTTCTACTATGCGCCCGCCATGCTGGGCATGCAGACCGGACGCCCGCTTTACATTGTTGGAACCTCGACCTTCGGCGTGAAGGGTGGCTACCTGATGCCCGGACTGTTGATGGGGTTTCTCCAGATCGGATGGTTCGCGGTAGCGACTTACTTTGCAGTGGACTACATCATGGAAGGACTTGGAAGCCACTCGAAGGGCCTGTTTGTCGCAATTGCGCTGATGTGGGCTTATGGATTGGCATGGGTGGCCATTAAAGGGATTTCATACATGGCCCGCATCGCCCAGTTTCTGAACTGGGTACCGCTGGTTATGATCGTCATCGTCTTCTGGGCCAATAAGGGTGGTGTGGCCAGCTATCATCCACCGCAAAACGATGCCTGGGGAGGCTTCTTGACGATGCTTGCGATCGTCATCGGATTCTTTGCGACCGCCGGCGCGGCAGGTGCGGATTTCGGACTCAATAACCGAAACCGCGGTGATGTGTTTTGGGGAGGCCTGACGGGGATTACTCTCGCAATCCTGGTTGCGGGCGGCCTTCCGGTGCTCGCGGTGGCCGGTCACCTGGGCAAGTTGGGCACTGCTTCAGATTTTACCTTTGCGGGGACTATCAAGAGCGTTGGCGCGCTTGCTCCTGTCATGTTCTTTCTGTTTGCAGCGGCCTCCATGGTTCCAACCACCTTCTGCACCTTTATTGCCGGCAACAGCTTTGGAACGATGTTGCCGAAAATCCCACGATCCGTTTCAACCCTTGTGGGCGTGACGATTGGGACCATTCTGGCCATTACAGGCGTGGCACAAAACCTGATCGGATTTTTCACGATCGTTGGAGCTTCCTTCGGCCCGATCTGCGGTGCTATGGCTGCCGACTATCTCCTTGCAGGGAAAAGATGGTCAGGGCCGCGCAAGGGAATCAACTGGGCCGGATACGTGGCTTGGGCTGTTGGCTTTGTGGTAGGGATACTCGATAGCATTCCCGGAGTACCGGTAAACTGGATCAAAGCCGACCGGCCTGCGGTTCTTTTCTCCTTCATTGTGGGGTTTGTGATCTACTTCGTTCTGGCCAAGGCCGGCGCTTTGCCTGAACTGATTCCTCAAACAGAATTGAAATCCGGCGCGGAAGCGTAACGGGAAGCCAATGTCACGGTGCGCAAAATGTGGCACTGCGAAGACGCCGCGCCACTCTGCGCCAATACCTGCTGGTAGAGGTGTCTCACACGGCAAGACCTGCTTCGTGATAGATTAAACTTTTTGCAAGAAAACCATGGTTGGGGGCGGCATGGTGTTCTGCGACGTTTTGCAGGGGCCGTCGTTTACCGTCCATGCGGGGAGTGGAGGGAGTTGTGTTGCCAAACCACACGCGAGAATCCATTCGCACAAAGCTCGCGCTCGTGGCAGCAGTCCTGTTGCTGCCGGCACTGGCCCATGCGCAAAGCAGCGTTGTGGCTGTCACCAACAGGACCACTTACAATGTTGGCTCGGAAGTCCTGATGCGGCTGGTTCAGGCTCCCGGTGCATCGCTGACCGGCAACATGGTTTTTTCAGTGACGGTGCGCTATGCTGGCGACTCCCACACTGTGTACACCACTCCGGCCTCGCAAATTTGGACGTGTCCATCCGATTCGGCCACGAGTTCCTATTCACTTCTCTGGAAAATTCCCGCGGAGGCTCGCACCGGGCGTTACGAGATTGACCTGCTTGGCTACGATCGGATCTCCGGAGAGATTATGGTCAAGGCCCATGCTGCCGGCTTGTTCGCCGTTCATCGCAAGCTGGTTAAGATTGAGCGCATCAGCCTGGGAAAGACTTTCTACGTAACGGGGGATCATGTCGAATGCGACATCACTTTGAAAAACCTGACGGACCAGCCTCTCGACAGTCTTCGGGTTGAGTTTTCAAACCGCTACTGGCCTTGGATCGCCGGTCCTGCGCAACAGGCGGCTGCGAGCATCGTGACTTTGAGGAAGGACCTTGACCTTGCACCGGGCGCGGAACAGACCATTCACTCC
>JAJXZM010000265.1 GCA_021780055.1 Acidobacteriota bacterium | reverse complement strand
CGCCTGATTGCTAAACTGGGCCGCGGCGGCATGGGCGAGGTGTACCGCGCGAGCGACTTAAAGCTTGGCCGGGACGTGGCGCTGAAGTTCCTTCCCGATGAGTTTCTGCAGGAGCCGCAGAAACTCGAACGTTTCCGGCGCGAAGCCTGGGCCGCATCCGCCCTCAACCATCCCAACATCTGCACGATCTACGAAATTGGCGAGCATGAAGGACGGCTCTTCATCGCAATGGAGCTGGTGGAGGGCAAGACGCTGGCCGAGAAGCTGAAAGACGGGCCCCTTTCCATCGAAAGGGTGCTCTCGAACTCGCGACAGATTGCTGAAGCTCTTGAGGAAGCCCACGAACACGGCATCATCCACCGTGATTTGAAGCCGGCCAATGTCATGGTCACCGCGAAAGGCCGTGTCAAGATATTGGACTTCGGCCTTGCGAAGCTGATGCGGCAGGTTGAAGCGGATGCGCCAACCGAAGAAAGTCTGTTCGTGACCCAGGCGGGCGCGGTGATGGGCACGGTGCCTTACATGGCGCCGGAGCAGTTGCGCGGAGATCCCGTAGATGCTCGGACCGACCTATACGCGCTTGGTGAACTGATTTATGAAATGGCAACCGGCCAGCGGCCATTCACAGAAACACACACAAGCCAACTTATTTCGGCCATTCTGACCCGGAATCCCCGGCCTCCTCGTGAATTGAATCCGCAGATTAGCGAAGAGCTTGAGGCCATTATCCTTAAAGCGATGGCGAAGGACCCCACGCAACGATACCAGTCTGCGCAGGAAGTGATGGATGACCTGGGACCCCAAGACAGCTCCTTGAGGCTGTCTGTGTCGGGGACCAAGAGTAGTTCCCTCCAGCCTGCGGCACCGCGCCGGAATCGGATGCTTGCGCTCATTGTGGGAATTGCAGTTTTTGTTTGCGCGCTGCTGGTGGTGCTTATAGTTCCTTCTTTTCGGCGGCATTTGGGATCGGCACCACCTGCATCCGGCGGGCCTCCCGGGCAGAAGGAACTTGCCGTTTTACCGTTCTCTGTTATTGGCGGGAACGCAAGCGACGACGCATTCAGCCTGGGCCTGTCTGAAACCCTGTCCTTCAAGCTGACGCAGCTTTCTTCCGGGAATTCCCTCCGGGTGGTGTCTTTTGACGCCTTGACAGCGGGACACGTCCAGACCCCCAAGGAGGCGCAGAAGGCATTCGGTGTGAATCTGGTCCTCACAGGAAGCTTTGAAAGAGCAGGCGACCGTGTGCGGATCTCCTATGCCCTTGTAGACCCGTCCTCAGGTCGGCAGTTCCGGGCCGATACACTTACTCTTCCTGCGTCCGATCCTTTTGGCATTCAGGACCGGGTGGTTGAGGGTACTGCCGATATGCTGGGGCTGAACGTGCAGACGGCCCAGCGCCAGGAGCTCGAATCCCACGGGACGCAGAACGCTGGCGCCTTTCAGGATTATCTGAAGGGGCTTGGCTACCTCCAGAATTACGAGCGGACTGAGAACATTGACGATGCCATCCAAGCTTTTCAGTCTGCGCTTAAGGTTGACCCCACTTATACTCTTGCTTATGCCTCACTGGGACAGGCGTACTGGCGAAAGTACGCCACGACGCAAAACACAGACTGGGTAGATCACGCCCAGGAATCCTGCAGCCATGCGGTTACGTTGAACCCCCACCTGCCTGCCACTCACCTTTGTCTGGGGATCGTGGAGAGTGGCACAGGCCAGTACGCCAAGGCGATCTTGGAATTTCAGAAAGTGCTCGACAGCGAGCCGACCAATACCTTTGCTTATGAAGGTTTGGCTGACGCGCAATACAAACTGAAGAGGGTCAGCGAGGCAGAAACAACCTACCAGCGCGCAATCAGCGTTCGGCCAAACTATTGGGCCCCTTATAACTGGCTGGGCGTCCTCTATTTTGAAACCGGTGAGAACGAGAAAGCTGAAGCGATGTTCAGGAAAGTCACCGAGCTTGCCCCGAATAATCATCAGGGCTTTTATAACCTTGGCGCAGTTGACTATGTGCTCGGCAAATGGGACGAAGCGGAAGAGATGTTCAAAAATTCCATCGCGATCCATCCCAACGCGTCGGCGTATTCCAATGCCGGCACGATCACCTTCTACGAGGGGCATTTCGAGCAATCGATCGCATACTTTGAAAAGGCCGTCCAGCTTGAGCCACGGGACGCAACATTGTGGGGAAACCTTGCCGATGCTTACAAGTGGTCGTCTCATCAAAAGGCAAAAGCTGTTCCGACCTATCTGAAGGCGGCCGGGCTGGCAAGGGAAGGCTTGCGCGTCAACCCCAAGTCTTACCAATTGCTGGGAAATCTGGCGACCTACGAAGCCCAAAGCTCAAACATCGCCCAGGCTATGCCTGACCTGCAAAAGGCCCTTGTGCTGGCCCCCAAAGATGTTCAGCTTATGTACAACGCTGCAGTTGTTTATCATTTGGCGGGTCAACATACCAAAGCCATTGATTATCTCCGGCTCGCGCTGGCTGGCGGTTATCCCGTTCGGGCAATCCGTGCAGATCCTGAATGGACTTCCCTGCAGAAAGATTCCGCATTTCAAAAGCTGATCGCGGCAGCAAAGCAATAAGAATGTAGCCCGCATTGAATTTGGGAACGGAGCGTCCTGGACCCACCAAACCCTGCCGGAAGGCGCAGCCGGAGCGCTGCGTGGCGATGCCTGCGCCCCAGTCGTGACTGCGTTTGTGTGTGTTATACTGGCAAAATCGTGATCAGGGGCTTTGTCTGGACACTTCTGTTGGCCATGGGCCTGTGGAGTTCCTTTCAAACGGCGTTTGTGTCGAAGGGAACGCCGCCATCGTGCCAGTCTAGCTGCACCTGCGGGTGCTGTATGCACGGCGGGATGTGCCCCATGATGGCGAAGGGCTCCCGAGGGGGTGAGCAATCTGGAAATGCTGCCGGGCATTCCAGGTCAGGCGTCGTTTGTTCCTGTTCAGTGTCGCAACCATTAACCTCGACGATGCCACTGTCAGACGTGGAAATACTTTTCAACCTGCCGCAAGCGAAGCTTCTTTTTGAGCTGCCCCTGTCGGGCGAATTTCCCAGCAGCGCTTCAGCTTATCTTCCCACCGTGGATGGCAGGCTTCCTGACCCGCCGCCGAAAACTTCTTCCATTTAATAGTTGAACCCAACCTCAACAGTACTGCAGGGACTTTGGCTGTCTGGCGGTGCGTCCGTACAGGCACGGGTATCTCCATTCTTATGGGGGAATGTTTTTGATGAAGTTTACAAGGGTCCTGTTTTGGCTTGCCATGGCTCTGGCATTGGCTGGCCCCGGGTTCGCAACGATTTTCGGCAACGTGCGCGGTATTGTTCACGATCCACAGCATCGTCCCATTCCCAAAGCGCAGGTTGCACTTCGTGCAGTGGGTTCGGCGTGGTGGCAAAGCGCCCGCACGAATTCCAATGGCGAATTCGAGTTCAGCGCCGTGCCTGCCGGAGACTACCGGGTGTCAGTCAGCGCAAAAGGTTTTCGGCCGCTATCGCAGCCCCTCACGGTCAGCTCGGGCAGCGCTCCGATTCTTCAATTTCCGCTTCAGATTGCGACTGCAACGCAGAGCGTCAGCGTGTCTGCCGCGCCTGAAACCATCAACACTCAGGATTCATCCACCGAGACCACCATTGGCAGCCAGCGCATCAATCAGACCCCTGGCGCAGACCGCGCCAACAGCCTGGCGATGGTTACTGATTATGTTCCCGGCGCCTACATGGTTCACGATCAGCTTCACATTCGCGGCGGGCATCAGGCGAGCTGGGAACTAGATGGCGTTCCCGTTCCCAACACGAACATCGCCTCCAATGTGGGTCCGCAGTTCGATCCCAAAGACGCCGATTACGTCGAAATGAAAACCGGGGGTTATTCCTCCGAATACGGCGACCGCACTTATGGTGTATTCAACGTGGTCCCGCGGACGGGATTCGAATACAACCGCCAGGGCGAACTGGTTACCAGCTACGGCAGCTATAACCAGACGAATAATCAGTTGAGTTTCGGCAGCCACACCGACCGCTTTGCCTGGTTCGGAAGCCTGGAGGGCAACCGTTCCGACCTCGGCCTGATGACGCCCGTTCCGCAGGCGATTCACGACATGGACAGCGGCGTAGGTGGCTTCGGCACGTTGATCTTCAACGCTACTCCGAGTGACCAGTTGCGCCTGGTGGCTTCCGCGCGCGGAGATCACTACCAGATTCCCAACACGCCCGAACAGCAGAGCGCGGGGATTCGCGATCTCGACATGGAGCGCGACTCGTTCGCCAATTTTTCCTGGGTGCATACATTCGGCCCCGGAATGCTTCTGACCGTTTCTCCTTTCTACCATTTCAATCGGGCAAATTTTGTGGGTGGTCCCCAGGATACGCCTTACATTTTGGACAACAATCGCGGCTCGCGTTATATGGGCGGGCAGGTGACCCTGGGCGTGGTGAAGGGAAAGCACAACGCGCAGTTCGGGCTGGAAGGGTTCGACCAGCGCGACAACACGTTCTTTGGACTCAGGGCCGCCAATGCCAGCCAGGCTCCCATTGATCAGCGCTATAAGCCTTCCGGCAACATGGAAGCGGCGTTCCTGCAGGACCAGTACCGGATCACATCCTGGCTTTCGCTGAACGGCGGCCTTCGCCTCACGCACTACGCCGGCCTGCTCCAGGAGAACGGGATCGATCCGCGGGTGGGAGCCGCGATCCGCGTGCCGCGGCTCGGCTGGATTTTGCGAGGCTTTTACGGGCGATATCTCCAGCCGCCGCCGCTCGACACATTCTCGGGGCCGCTGGAGCAGTTCGCGCTGGATCAGGGCGTGGCGTTTCTTCCGCTGCACGCCGAACGCGATGAGCAGTATCAGGCCGGCGTCACCGTTCCATTCCATCAGTGGGTGCTCGACGCCGACGCCTTCCGCACGCATGCGCGCAACTTTTTTGACCACGATGAGATCGGCAGTTCCAACATCTTTCTGCCGCTCACCATCCAGGGAGCCCGCATCCAGGGTTGGGAAGCCACGCTCCGGTCGCCCGAAGTGCTGCACCGCGCCCGCATCCACCTGGCGTGGTCGCACCAATTTGTCCAGGGCTTCGGCGCCGTTACTGGCGGCCTCACCGACTTTTCTCCTCCGGACGCGGGATTCTTCTTCCTCGATCACGACCAGCGTAACACCCTGAGCACCGTGCTGAACACGCAGCTCCCGGGCCGCGCATGGGCCACCGCCACCATCGGGTATGGTTCCGGGTTTCTGGACGGCGACGGCCCCGGCCACCTGTCGGGCCACACCCTCGTCGGGCTGTCACTCGGGAAATCATTCGGCGAATCCTGGTCGCTCGCCGTGAACGCCCTCAACATCGCCGACCGCCGCTATATGCTCGACAACAGCAACACCTTCGGCGGAACACACTACGCCTATCCGCGCGAAGTTTACGTGGAAGTGCGCTACCGGTTCCACTTCTAGCCGTCTGTCACAACCACCGGGCGGCTTCGGTTGGCGGTGGTTTTGCGCCACTACTTGGCAAGATGAGCTCGTCATCGGGGATCGCAAAATTTCCTGCAGACTTGCCTCTGTACAAATTGACATCACCGATTAAGTGTGGGACATTCGCCAGTTGACATTGAGGGGTGGTGGCTGATGTTTCTTGCAATTGAAGCCGGGCTGACGGTGCTTGCGCTTGTGCTGGCCCTCACGGTTCCAAACTTGGGGTCGACAAGGGTTAAAGTTCTTGATCACAGGCCCCCTGCGTCGTACGGAGGGACGTGATTTTAGCCGTCGCAGCCCGGTTCGCGGTTCTTCTACCCATCCAATTGCTTTGTTATCGGGGAAGAACTGGGAAGACGCAATTCATGGAGATTCTAGGGGGCAAAAGGTGCAGATGAAAGATGCCGCAATTGCGAATGGCTCTGATCTCTCTCTCCGGTCTTCTGGAGCGTCCTTTGCGCGAAAGATATTTTCTTACCCGGTTGTACTGGGAACGTTGCTCCTTGTTGGGACCTTTGCAGGAAGGTATCTGAATATCTATGAGAGTGTATCCCACTCAGGCTCATTCAGTAATATTCCTTTTGAAGGCGACACGTGGTGGCATCTAATGGTAGGCGGCCGCATTCTGTCGACGTCTCACTGGCCCATTACTGATACGTATTCATTCACGGGACATGGCGCTCCCTTCATTGCATCGGAATGGCTCGGCAGTGTGTTGATGGCTGCCGCTTCGCGCGTAGCTGGAATCGAAGGACTGATGGGCCTGTTGCTATTGATGTCGGGCGTTTTTGTTTTGCTGCTTTACTATTACGCCTACCAGCGGTGCGGAAACGCTATGCCAGCTTTTCTCGCCTGTGCTGCGCTTATACCCTTAGTTTCTTACTTCTTTACGCTGCGGCCGCAAATGCTGGGTTATGCGTTTCTGGTCCTGACCTTAATTGCGCTGGAAAAATTCCGCCACGGTCGAGAGAAAGCGTTGTGGCTTCTGCCGTGGCTCTTCATTGTCTGGGTGAATACGCACGGAAACTTGATCTTCGGGTTTTTTGTGATCGGAATGTACTGGGCTGTTGGTCTCAGAGCTTTTCAGTTCAAGTACGTCCGCGGGGAGCAGTGGACGGCCAGGCAACGCCGTCATCTGGAACTGATATTTCTGCTCTGCCTGCTGGCATCGCTCATCAATCCTTACGGGAGCCGCCTTGCTGCATATCCTCTGGAAATGGTTCTTTTCCGATCGACAAACATCAGGACCAATACCGAGTTTCTTCCCCTCCACCTGACCGGTTTCGAAGGCATGTTATTCCTTTTCTTGATCGCGGTTTTCCTGGTTTATGTCGCTACCAGCCGACGCGCACTTTCAGCGCAGGATGTCGTGCTCTTCCTGGTCGCCACCTTCGAAGCGTTGGCTCATACCCGATTCATCCTGTTCTTTGCTCCGATATTCGTCGCATTGCTGGCGCAGGCCATAAACTATTGGGTGCCTGCACCCCATCGTGCCCAGGACCGCCACTGGGCGAATGCGATATTAATCTTAGCCGCGATTGCCCTGGCGGCGGTGTTCCTTCCCTCGAAACGTACCATTCAGAGGGCGATTGCGAACAACTTCCCGGCCGCGGCTGTTGACTATATCGCCCAGCACGACGTCCCGGGGCCCATGTTTAACGAACTTTCCTGGGGCGGCTATCTGACGTGGTCGCTTAGTCCGGAACACCAGGTTTTCATCGACAGTCGCGACATCTATGACTACGCCGGCGTGATTCAGGACTACATCAGGATTGTCGATGGCGGGCCGCACACATTTTATCTCCTTGGAAAGTACAATGTTCGTTCATGCCTGATCTCTCCGGACACGAGGCTCGCTTCGTCGCTGGCGGCTTCTCCTGGCTGGAGAGAGATTTACCGCGACAGGATGAGCGTTATTTATGTCAAAGCAGGGAAGCGATAACCACCTCGTTTGAACGGCCGGGAAATTGAGGCGCTTTCACAGACGGTCCCTTGAAGCTGACACGTAAGAATCGAAGCAGGCGCATTGTCCGGGTGATGTGGGCGCGCATCCTTATGATTGCCATGAGAAAACGTTTCTGAGGCTCGAACGATGTTTCTTGCAATTGAAGCTGGATTGACGGTGCTTGCGCTTTTGCTGGCGCTTACGGTCCCAAAGCTGGGCGCGCGCTGGTTTGAGGCCGCCGAGCGCAGCCTCGGAAAGCTCGCGCTGATGCGCGAGTGTGTATTGTGAAGGAATAGCGCCACAACGCGGCAGCCAACGTCGCAAACTCGAGCCCTGGGGCGAATGTAAGGGAGCGGCACGAAAACGAAACCACGCTACAACATGGTCGAAGGCGGTATAAGCCATTACTTCAGATCGTAATCGCCGATGTGGGTTTCGCGACTGATACCAAGCATGCTCAGGAAGAAAGAGGAAAACACGATCTGTACGCCAAGGAAGAAGAAAAGAGAATAGAAGATCACGGCTCGTATGTCATGGAAGGGACCGAAATTAGTCGCCACCCATTTTTCAAACGTGAAGACATCTCCTATAAACCCTATAAGTGCTAAGGCGCCTCCGATGATAAGTCCATGCTCTAATCGTAGGCCCCGAAGCAGTCTTTCCAGCGAACGTTGCTGCGGGTCGAAGCGCTCCGAGTAGCTGAATACCTTGGCAAAAAAACCTGTAAAGATAACCTGTGCTCCAAGCAGGGCGAAAATCATTCCAAAGAGCATCGTGTGGACATCGAATGTGACACGTCCGACCTTCTGTGGTCCTGGGAACAGCCAGAAGACAATACCCAGGCCGACCACGAATAACAGCCCTCCGGGATAAATGAAGAGCCAATCGGGAGCAAACAGAAGCAGGAGCCGCAAGTGCCGCCAGCCATCGCGGAAGCTTCTGAGATGCGGCGGGCGACCGCGTTTGTCGGGCCAGAGAGTAATCGGAATCTCGCTTATTGCGACACGCAACTTTGCGGCCTTGATCAGGAACTCGGACGCAAACTCCATGCCGGTGGTTCTAAGATCAAGTCGCTGATACAGGGCCCTGGTGAATCCACGCATGCCGCAGTTTACGTCTCCCACGTTTGCCCCAAAGAACAAGTTCAGAATCCTCGAAAGGACGGGCGTGCCCAGGTACCTGTGCAGCCACGGCATGGCCCCGGGTTTGATCTCTCCCTTGAACCGATTCCCCATGACGAGTTCATAGCCTTGGCGCCACTTGGCTACAAACCTGGGGACCTCAGAAAAGTCGTAGCTGTCATCCGCGTCACCCATGATGATAAAGTCGCCGCGGGCTTCTTCGATGCCTCGGCGTAGGGCGTTTCCATAACCTCTTGCTTGCACATGAATGACACGGGCCCCGCGCGCCTGGGCGATCCGGATCGACCCGTCGGTTGACCCGTTGTCAGCGATGACAACCTCGCCTTTGACTCCAGCAGCCTCGAATGCAGCAAGGGCCTTGTCGATACAAAAGGCGATGGACGCTTCCTCGTTTAGGCATGGAATGACGACGGACACATCTACCGGACTGCTTGACGACGTGCCAGTTTCCTGAGGGCCAGCATTCATGGAGTCTTAGACTACCCATACCCAGCAGTCCAGTCAATGGCAAGTATTTCCAGAATCTTCTGATAATCACGGCAGAACCAACTCCCTGCGTTGGCCGGTTGTAGGCATTACATTCAACCGAGAATTGACATCAAGTTGGAAGTATGGGACATTCGCCGGTTGGTGGGAGCAGCGAATGTTTCTTGCAATTGAGGCGGGGCTGACGGTGCTGGCTCTGGTGCTGGCGCTCTCGGTCCCAAAGCTGGGCGCGCGCTGGTTTGAGGCCATTGAGCGGAGATTCGGCAATCTGGCGCGTAGGCGCGGGCTTTCGGTTGTCGTCGTCGGGTTGACGGCGCTGGCCTTGCGCGCCGCGCTGCTGCCCATCCTCCCCATTCCGGTGCCGGGCATCAGCGACGAGTATGGCTATCTGCTGCTGTCCGACACGTTTGCTCACGGCCGCCTGACGAACCCCACAAATCCGATGTGGGTGCATTTTGAAACCTTCCAGGTAATGTGGCAACCCACCTATACGGCCAAGTACTGGCCTGCACAGGGCCTGATCATGGCATTCGGACAGGTACTGCTGGGGCATCCGTTCTGGGGTGTGTGGCTGAGCGTGGGGCTGATGTGTGCCGCGATCACCTGGATGCTGCAGGCCTGGGTGGGGGAAGAATGGGCGTTGCTGGGCGGCTCGCTGGCCGTGATTCGATTCGGAGTTTTCAGCTACTGGGACAACAGTTACTTTGGCGGAGCCGTCGCGGCGATTGGCGGAGCGCTGGTGCTGGGGGCACTGCCCCGGATCAAGCAAGATCGGCGCTTGCGCGATACCCTGCTGATGGGGCTGGGCTTTGCCATCCTTGCCAACAGCCGGCCTTACGAAGGATTGTTCTTTGGCATCCCGGTGGCGGTGGCGATGCTGGCGTGGCTTTGGAAGTTGAAGCGCTCGGACCTGAAGCGTGCTCTAAGGCGCGTGATGGCGCCGTTGCTGGCGGTGCTGGCACTGACGCTGGTTGCCATGGGCTACTACTTCTGGCGTGTAACGGGCGATCCTTTCAGTCCTCCCTACACGGTTTGTGAGCGCCAATACGATCCTGTCCCGTCGTTTCCGTGGCAGGCACTGGGACCGGTGCCGGCATACCGGCATGCGTTTATACGCGACAACATTTTGAAGACTTGGGTGATGCCTCGATATCGGCAAATGCAAACGCTGGGAGGATACGCGTCCGTGGAGATAGCGAACGCCTTCTTCTTCTGGGCGTTTTACCTGGGGCCCCTGTTGACGCTTCCGCTGCTGCTGGCGTTGCTGCTGGCTCCTCGCGGCTTTTCGTGGAAGGACTTCAGCCCCGGCACGCGCTTCCTGCTGGTGATTTGCGGAGTCACATTGGTTGGCGAGATGCTGCCCATCTGGTACGTCGCGCACTACTCTGCGCCCATAACCTGTGCTGTACTTGGTCTGGTGCTGATTGCCATGCGCAGCGTGCGGCATTGGCAAGTCCGCGGCAGGCCGGCGGGTGTATTCATCACTCGTTCCGTGCCGGTCTTCTGCTTGCTGCTCGCCGTTCTTCTGACAGGTGCGGACAGCCTGGGATGGTCGGCGAACGTGACGCGACCCAGCAGCGGTGCACTGACATGGTGCAGCTTGACGAGTTCCGACAAGGCGCGCGCCGCAATGCTGGCAAAGCTCCGGCAGTATCCGGGCCAGCAGCTTGTTTTTGTGCGGCACGATCAGGCGAGCGGCAACGCGCCTTTCGAGCAGGTCTACAACCGCGCGGACCTGAACACGGCCAAGGTCGTTTGGGCGGATGACATGGGCCGGGCCGAGAACGACGAACTCATCCACTATTTCAAGGGGTGCCACCCGTGGCTGCTTTATCTTGGCTCCTACCCGCCGAGGCTTGTGCCTTATCCTGAGGGCGAGGAGCCGTCCCCGGCAACCGCTGTCCCCAAAGTGCCTTGATGATCAACGGCGCTTCCGGGAACTAACCCCGCGTTGGTTGCCCAGCTTGGCGTCTATCGGCTTGCAACCGGACACCGTTTGCGGAGGATTTGGGGCTCTTGTTCAGACGCAAGCGGTTTTGGGCGGCCAAGTGGGGGTGCCGGCCCGTTGGGGGGCTTGAGGCAATGGGGGCCGGTAGCCTATAAAGGTATTGATCCTGATGAGGAATTGTGGCAGAGTATGGGTGGGGTCCACGCCTGAACATTGCTTTTGGAGTTCACAGGCAGGCTACATGAAAAAACAACAGGATCTACCCGGAGGCACGGGGAGCACCCGCGCCGTCTTCGTCTCCCGCTGGTTGTTCAGTGGCGCTTTTCTGGGTCTGCTGATCGGCCTGGCTGAAGCCGCCCGCCTTTGGACCGCGCCGCGCGTTATTCCACTGCTTGTCCCGGACGTTGGCTGGGTGATCTGGTTCCTGGCCCCGCTGGTGGGACCGTTCCCGTCGGGGCTGGCTGCGGGTAATCCGTCCCGGATTGTGAGGGCGCAGGCCTTTTTCGAGCCTGACAATTCCGAACCCGTCCGGCCCACGCAGTCCGAGCGCGACGCGATGCGAAGCCTTCCTTATCAGTAGAGAGACCCTTGGTGTCGAATGAAGCGGATCCCAACACTTGACGGCTGGCGCGGCGTCGCAATCTTGCTTGTGTTGCTCAGCCATGCGGGCATTGCGCTCCGGCGCGTTTTCTACCTGCCCCACGCCAATGGTATCGGGCAGCATGGGGTAACAATTTTCTTCGTACTTAGCGGGTTTCTCATCACCAGCCGCCTTTTGGCTGAAGGGGAGAAGCACGGGTCAATTAGTCTGCAGAAGTTCTACATCCGCCGGTTTTTTCGTCTTATGCCATGTGCGTGGGCGTATCTAGCGCTGGTTTCGGTTTCCGTTGCGGCCTCAGGGCACGCTATTGCCGCCGTCTATCTGCTCCCAAGCCTTTTCTTCTTCAGGAACTTCGTCAACCCCTCTGGCACACACCCTATAACCGGACACTTTTGGTCGTTATCAATTGAGGAACAGTTTTACATGGTCTGGCCGTCGTTGTTGATTCTTGCTGGGCGCAAGAGGGCTGCTTGGGTGGCTATTGCGGGGGCGATTTGCATTGCGGCGTACCGCTTTCATTACTGGGGAAGGCTGAGTCGGCTTCCTTTACAGGCTACTTTCGGGACAGAATTTCGAGCGGACGCGTTGTTGATGGGGTGTGCAGCGGCACTGCTTCTGACGGCCTTGAGACCATTCCTGAGAGCATGGATGACACTTCCGCTGCTTGCTCTGCTGGTTTCCTGTGGGATTGAGTATCGCCACCTGATCCCGTTGCACGAATCCGCTGCAATCGCATTGCTGCTTGTTGTCACCAGCGAGAATCCTCACACGAGCTTTGGTCGTGCTCTTGACTGGAAGCCTCTGGCGTATGTCGGCAAGCTATCTTATAGCATCTACGTCTGGCAACAGTATTTCTTGCTAACGGTGCACAGTGTGCTCGCCTTCGCGGTCTCCCTTGTTGTTCTTCCAATGGTTGCCTTTACAAGCTACACGCTCATCGAGGAGCCCTTTGTTCGCCGAGGTAAATGGCTCTGCGAAAGAATAGGCGTTCTCTCATTGCGACGTTGGACGGCGTAGTCCACGATGCTCATCAACGATGCCGGTTGCCAAGGCCT
>JAJXZM010000501.1 GCA_021780055.1 Acidobacteriota bacterium | reverse complement strand
AGCCATGAAACGTCGCGATCTTTTATTGATGGGTCCCGCCGCGTTGATGAGCCTGGCAGCAAAGCGTTACCAGACGAGCAGGCTCTCGGTTGAGGGTTACATCTTTCAGCAATATGCCGAGCGGCAGCACAAAAGACTCAGTGATGTTCTCGATGAAATCTTCCCGATGGCTCACCAGGCGGGGTACCGCAACATCGAACTGAACCAGGGTTTCCTGACGCCTGACCTTCGCAACCGCGTGCTGGAACTGGTGACGGCGAACAACTTGCGCATACCTTCGGTGTACGTGGGCGGATCGATGCACCGGCAGGACCTGGCCGAGCGCACCATCAGCCAGGCGCTTGAAATTGCGGCCCTTTGCAAGAAATACGGATGCCGAGCCGTTATCAACAACCCGGACCCGAAGCCTCACGATGTCCCGAAAACCGACACCGAGCTCGCCGTCCAGGTAAAGATGCTCGACCGGATGGGCCGCGAATTGGCGGCCCGGGGCTTCGAATTCTGGACGCACGCGCACGCGCCGCAGATGGCCGACAACGCGCGCGAATGGCGCTACAATCTTCACCACACCGATCCGAAGTACGTGTGGATCTGCCTCGACATCGACTGGGTTTACCAGGGTGGGCAGAATCCGATGGAATTGCTGCGCGAAGCCGGCCGCCGCGTTGCCAGCCTGCACCTGAGGAATTCGCACCATAAGGTTTGGCTGGAGTCTTTTACCAGTGGCGACATTGATTACCGGCAGATCGCCTCGTATCTGCGGCAGATCAACTTGAAGCCGCTGCTTGTTGTCGAACTCGCTTATATGAAGCAGACGGTTGTTAC
This sequence comes from Acidobacteriota bacterium, assembly GCA_021780055.1. The sequence continues at coordinate 2,394 of JAJXZM010000501.1, read as the reverse complement.
ACGTCCGCTTGAAGAAGACTTGCGACTCAGCCGGCTCTATGCGGAGCGGGTGTTCGGTCTTAGATCGTGACTGAAATGAAGAAAGAAAGAGGACTGCGATGGCCAGAAAGGGAATTTCGCGAAGGCAGTTTATCGAATCCTCGGCGGCGGGCGTAGCCGCAAGCCGAATGACAGGATTGCGTGCCCAGAGCGCGGAAGCGAGCGGCAGGAACTCTGCGGGCGAAAAAGCCGGTGCCGGCCAGCGCATCACGGTGTCGCTGAAAGACGGGTGGCAATTCAAGCGGCAGGGAACGCCGGGCGCGGGAATTGAGCCCGAGTTTGTCGGCGCGGAAAGGGTCAGCTACAACGACGGCGGGTGGGCAGCGGTGGTTGTCCCTCACACGTGGGATGCAACCGCTGACAATCCTTTTTGCGTTACAGACCATTTTCGGGGCCTGGCGTGGTATCGCCGCGAGATTGAAATTCCTGCGGGGTGGCGTGGCCGCCGAGTGTGGATTGAGTTCAAGGCTGTCTTCCAGGTGGCGGATGTTTACATCAACGGACATCTCCTGGGGCGGCATGTGGGCGGGTTTACGGGCTTCGCGTTTGACATGACCGAGCATCTCATATTCGGCGCCAAAAATCTGCTTGCCGTCCATGTGAATGACGTGCTGGATCGAACCATCGCGCCGGCGAATGAAACGAATGTTCCTGGCTACGGAGGTATTTACCGGAACGTTTCTCTGGTTGCGATGGACCCCTTGCACATCCGGCGCAATGGAACATGGGTGACAACAACAGAAGAGCCTGGTAGGCCAACGCTGGTGAACATTCGGACGTGGGTGGAGAACCAGAGTTCCCAAACGCGGACTTTCGCCCTGGAGAATATTATCCTGGATGCCGATGGCCGGGAAATAGCCAAGCTTCCATCTCAACAAAGTGTCGGGCCCAACAAAGTTGTGGAAATTGTCGACGTCACACACATGTCCAACCCCCATCTCTGGTCGCCGGACGATCCGTATCTTTATCATCTGGTGAGCACCGTTTCAGATGGCGGCAAAGTGACCGACCGCTGCGCCACGACGTTCGGGATTCGCTTCATGGGCCATGATGCCGCAAACGGATTCACGCTGAACGGCAAGCCGATTGTTCTGCGCGGGGTGGACCGCCGGCAGGATTACGGCTTTCTGGGCGATGCCGTGCCGGAAGCCATCGGCGTAAAAGACGTGCAACTGATGAAAGAGATGGGCGTCAATTTTATTCGCACGTCGCATTACCCGCAGGACCCTGCCGTGATTGATGCGTGCGATCGGCTGGGCATTCTGGTCTGGGAAGAAGTCCCCAACATCAAGATTCATCTGTACCCGCCGCCTCTTGACGAGGAAGAAGCCATTTACACAACCCGGTTTCCGCGCGCACTGATGAGGAACATCAAGCACCAGTTAAAAGAAATGGTGGAACGCGACCGCAACCATCCCTGCATCATCATCTGGGGCTTTGCTGATGACCTGAGCGGTTACCAGTATCCGCAGGATTTTGTGGAACTCTCCGACTACACGCACACGCTGGATCCCGCCCGCTGGACAGCGGGTCGCTGCCCACATGTTACCGACATCATAGACGCCACCACGATTGAAGATCTGGTGCAGGCTCAAAAAGAGCATCCGGAGAGGAAATACATCTGGAACGAGTGGGGATCGTTCCACTGCGAGCGTGGACGCGAAGGTCCGGCGCTGGTTCGCAAGGACCGCAGCGTGGTTTTTGCCGACAGCGAGGCGGCGATGGCCTGTGAAGGTTATCTGATGCAATGGAATGCTCTTCCGTGGCTGGGGACGGCCAAGTGGTGCATGTTTGACACGGGCGAGGTGAACGGCACGGCCACGCGCACGCTTTGGGAGCGGCGCGACGGCGCCATAACGCTCCGCTGGCCGTTCAATGATTACTTTGGGGTTTCGGACATGTGGCGGCTGCCCAAAGAAGCGTATTACCTGTTTCAGGCAGAGTGGACGGAGAAACCCATGGTCCACATTGTCGGCCATTGGACTTGGCCGGAGGATGCTGGCCGCCCGCGCGCGGTGAGAATTTACAGCAATTGCGACACGGTGGAGCTTTTCCTGAACGGGCAAAGCCTGGGCGAGCGAAAGCCTGCGGCGCAGGAGCGAGTCTGGCAGAATTTCCGCACGCTGGTTGAAAAATACCGCGAGACTGACGAACTGGGCGGGCAGTTCACCCAGGAGATGCTGCCGGGAGCGCACCTGAAGCACCCGCCGTTTGTCTGGGATGAGGTTGCCTATAAGCCGGGTAAACTGCTGGCCGTCGGAAAGAAAGGAAACACGACCGTCCGCCACCAGATCAGCACTGCCGGCCAGGCAAGGGGAATTGTGCTGAAGCCGGATAAGGACTCGCTGGCCGCCG
>JAJXZM010000220.1 GCA_021780055.1 Acidobacteriota bacterium | reverse complement strand
CAGGGACTACTGCGGTGACTCACCGGAGCACAATCCCACGGGCCCGGCGTCCGGTGAACGGCGGGCGTCGCGCGGCGGCGCCTGGCGGCATCACATCAAGGTGAGCCGTTGTGCCGCGCGGTCCAGCATTCCGCCGGCATTTCAGTATGCAGATTACGGCTTTCGAGTGGTCCGTGACGTCTTGTAAGCCAGGCTCAGGAAAGGAGGTCTCCAATGCCTGAACTACGCCACAACGTCCTGACCCGCGAGTGGGTCATCATCGCCACCGAACGCGCCAAGCGCCCGCACGAGTTCGTCAGGAAGGATGACGGAAGAAGGACTAACGCTCCCTATGTTTCCGCCTGCCCTTTCTGTCCGGGCAACGAGGCGATGACCCCTCCTGCAACACTGGTGATTCCCGACAATGGATCCTGGCGGGTCCGCGTGACGCCCAACAAATTCGCAGCTCTTTCCTACGACGGTGAGCGCCTCCGCTCGTTTGAGGGTATTCGTCGCACCATCACCGGCGTGGGCGTTCATGAAGTGATTATCGAGTCTCCCGACCACAGCAAATCGACCGGTTTACTTGAAGATTCTCAGGTTGAGACGCTTATTGACGCCTACCTGAACCGCTTCAATTTTGCTTCGCAGGACCCTCGGGTCGAGCAGGTTACGATTTTCAAAAACCACGGCTTGGCGGCCGGCACTTCGCTGGACCATCCGCATTCCCAGATCATTGGGTCTCCTGTGATCACTTCACAGATTCGAGATCGGATGATCAATGCTCTTCATCATTTTGATGAATTCGGCGAATGCATTTATTGCCGCGTGCTTGAAGTAGAACTGAGGGAAAAGACGCGGATCGTTATGGAAACCGAGCACTTTGTGGCGTTCGTCCAGTTTGCCGCTCTCACTCCCTTTTCAATGTTGATCATGCCTCGCCGCCACATGGCATGCTTTTCAGAGGTCAGCGATGTAGAAGCTGCGGACCTGGCCAGGATCCTGCGGCGTACACTGGCCAAGCTCTATTACGGCCTGATGGACCCGGACTTCAATTACACAATCCGAACCGGTCCCAGGGAAGCCTGCGGCGTGAAATACTTCCACTGGTACCTCAGCATTATTCCGCGGCTCACGCAAGTGGCGGGATTCGAGCTTGGATCCGGGATGTTTATCAATACCTCGCTGCCTGAGGAGAACGCATCGTTCTTGCGCGAAGTGTCCGCCGAATAGCGGAGCGAGCCAGTGGAGAAACGTTTGTTACAGAAGTGGTCAAAGGAAGAGTCGCGCAATGGTTGCAGGCAAATTGAAAGGGCGGTCAACCAGTCGAATTGGCCTGCCAAAGCAAGAGGGGACGATGAAGAGAAGGGAATTTCTAGGTTATCTGGCGGGAGGTGTGGCTGCTGCAACGCTCAACGAGAAAACGAGCTGGTTGCTAGGTCTTCCCCGCTACGCCCGGAGTTCTCACCCAGTGTCACGTTCGGCGTATCTTTTGAGCCGTCGCATCGGGGTTTCGTCGTGGAGCTTCCATAACTACTTTCCACAGACTCGAGAAAGCAATTACAACGGGCCGCGGGCAACGTTCGCGCTGCTCGATTTCCCGGCCATGATCGCCGAGCGGTACCAAGTGCATCACCTTGAGTTTGTTGCTCCGCACTTTGCATCCACCGAACCTGCCTATGTAGAAGAACTGCGGAGCCAATTGATTCGAGCACGTTCGTTCCTGGTGAACCTTCCCATTGACATCAAGGAGATGTGGACGGAGGGCGGCTTGTCTGATCCGAACGAGCCTGTACGCAACGCCGCGGTGGAAGCTGCCAAGAAATGGATTGATATTGCCTGGCGACTTCGCGGCCGTTCGGTCAGATGCGATCCCGGAAAGATGGATCCGCAGAACCTCGCGCCCACTGTTGATTCGTACAGGAGTCTCGTCGCTTATGCCAGCCGGAAAGGCATCCGGGTGATAATTGAAAATCATGGCGGCGTCGGCTCGGAGCATCCAGAACAGCTTGTCAAACTCTTCAAGAGCGTGAACAGCCGCTACCTTGGCGCGCTGCCGGACTTCGGAAATTTCCCTGATGCAAAGACTCACGCGCGTGGGCTTGCGCTGCTTTTCCCCCATGCCCCAACGGTTTGCCACGCCAAGGGTCTGGAATTTGACGCCCAGGGGAATGAGATGAAATACGACTTCCCTAACTGCATTGAAATTGCGAAGCGTGAGCGATTCTCCGGTGTTTACTCCGTAGAATTCGAAGGCGACGGAGACCCTTACCAGGGCGTTCAAAACGTTATCAACGAACTCCTTCGGGATTTGTAAAGCCCAGAATGGTTGGCTTGTCGCGCTTACTCGTAGCGGAGAGCTTCTACCGGATCGAGGCGTGAGGCGCGAATGGCGGGCAAAATCCCGCTCAATACTCCGACCAGCGTGAGGATCCCGGCAGAAAGGGCCAGCGTCGCGATCGAAATGTGCAAATGGATGTCACCCTGCCCGGAAGTGTCTTTGAAGAGAGGCCCCAGGAGTGGAATGGTTCCGATTGCAGCAGCGAGCAGGTAAGAAACCACCATTCCGATGAACCCGCCTATCAGGGTGATGGCAAGAGCCTCAGAGAGAAACTGCATCTGAATGTGGCGACGTCGCGCTCCCAGTGCGCGGCGCAGCCCAATTTCCCGCGTGCGCTCATCCACTGAAACCAGAATGATGTTCATGACACCGACGCCGCCGATTCCCAGTGTGAGAGCGCCGATAAAGGTCAGCAGCACTTCCAGCCCGATTGTGAGTCCGTCAATGATGGGCCGAAGCTCTTCCGTCCCGAACATCATGAAGGCTTTTTTGTCGGTTGGAGAGAAACGCTGTCTTTCGGCGATGATGGCCAGCACCTGCTGCCGGGCTTTGGCTTCGAATTGAGGGGCCACGGGTTCGAAGACCAGCACACTTGCATAGCGGGTGTCCCACATATCGCCCGCTGAGGTGTATGGAATCCAGGCCGATTCGTCGTCGCTTGTGAAATAGTTTGAAAGCTGAATCTTCCGGCCCATAGTCCCGATCACGGTGAAGCGGACATTGCCGATCCTGACAACCTGTCCAACGGCGGGCTGATTTGCAAACAGCTTCTGGCGTAACCGGGCTCCCAGAAAAACCACCCGCCGCCTTTCTACCATGTCCTCCGGGCTAATCCATCGTCCGCTGCTTGGGATTTCGCTCCTCATCTCTCCGTACTCAGGGCAAACGCCTCGAATGGC